>DAOVNU010000029.1 GCA_030630065.1 bacterium
AGAAAGTTCAAAGTCGTCAGGATATTATTTTGATTTGAAGAAATATCGGAAATCACTGGAAAAATTTGATTTCCCTTTTACCCCGGCGGTTTCTTTAATGCTTGGTTTAAAGAAATCTTTGAGTTTAATCAGGGAAGAGGGGTTGGAAAAAGTTCTCAAGAGACACCAAATTTTAGCCGGGGCCACAAGAGCCGCAGTCCAAGCAATAGGCCTGGAACTTTTAGCCGAGAAGCCGGCAAATACCTTGACCGCGGTGAAGGTTCCGGGGGGAATAGACGGCAGCCAATTAACAAAGATGCTGAAAGAAAAATACGGCATTAATTTTGCCGGGGGTCAGGCGCAATTAAAGGGAAAAATATTCCGGATAGCTCATCTTGGCTACTTTGACAAACTGGACATTATCCTGGCAATTTCTGCCCTGGAGATGGCGCTTTTCGTGTTGGGCTATAAGTTTGAACTCGGCGCGGGCATAAAAGCCGCAGAGGAAATATTGACAGAAGAACCACTAAAAGAGTAAAATATAAACACGAATTAAGACGAATGAAGCCCAAACGTAGTGGACGAGCTTGCTCGTCGGTCAACCAAGGTTGACCACTACATCAGCAAAGCAAGCTTTGCTACTACAACAGAATATGTAGTTGCCTGATTCATCAGGCTAATTTATGAAAATTTTAGTGACTGACCCTCTGGCAGAAGAGGGAGTGGAGGTCTTAAAGAAAGAGGGTTTTGCGGTAGATTGTAAAGGAAAACTTTCACCGGAGGAACTGGCTAAAGTTATCCCCGGTTATGATGGCCTTATTGTAAGGAGCGGAACTAAGGCAACCAAAGAGGTAATTGAAAAGGCAACTAAGCTTAAGGTGATTGGCAGAGCCGGGGTTGGATTGGATAACGTTGATATTGAAGCCGCAACGGCAAAGGGAGTTATTGTCATGAATTCGCCATCCGGGAATACCATCTCCACCGCCGAGCATACCCTGGCAATGATTTTTGCTCTGGCGCGCAATATTCCGCAGGCAAACTCTTCTTTAAAGAGTAAAAAATGGGAGAAAAAAAAATTCAGCGGTTCGGAACTCTACGGGAAGACCCTGGGTATTCTTGGTTTGGGGAGGGTTGGCAGTCGGGTCGCAAGCATTGCTTTTTCTCTGGGAATGAAGGTAATTGGGTCTGACCCCTTTATCTCCCCGGAAAAAGCCGCGAAAATCCATGTGAGTTTAGTAGAGATGGAGAAACTTTTTCGGGAATCCGATTATCTCACTGTGCATACTCCACTTACCTCAGAGACCAAAGGAATTATCGGCAGAAAAGAGTTTAAATTGATGAAGGAAGGAGTTAGAATTATCAATTGTGCCCGGGGAGGAATTATTGACGAAAAGGCACTTTGTGAAGCTCTTAAGGAAGGAAAGGTAAAAGGAGCCGCCCTGGACGTCTACGAAAAGGAACCGCCTCTTGATAACCCTTTACTTAGTTTGGATAATGTCATTGTTACGCCTCATCTGGGAGCCAGTACTGAAGAGGCGCAAATTAATGTTGCCCGGGACATTGCCCGGCAAATCTGCGACCTCTTAAAGCGTAAAATTTCTCTACACACGGCTAATATTCCGGTAGTTGATGAAAAGTTGGCGGAAATAATTGGTCCCTACTTTGCTTTAGCCGAGAAGTTAGGGATGCTGATTGCCCAATTAAAGGAAGGAAATCTGAAACGAATAGAGATAGGGTATCAAGGCGAGATTGTTGAATATGACCTTTCCTCGCTCAAGCATAATCTGATTAAGGGCTTTTTAAGGCCTTCCCTGGGAGACCAGGTTAACTATGTTAATGCCCCTTTTCTGGCCGAAGAAAGAGGAGTTAAGATAAGCGAAACAAAAACAACCTCGTCCGAAGAATTTGCCAATCTTTTAAGTTGTAAGATAGAGACAGATAAAGCAAGTTTGACGGTGAGCGGGACCCTTCTCTCCAGGAGCGACATCAGGATTGTCAAAATTGACGGCTATCCCATTAATGCGGTTCCGGAGGGTTTTCTCTTAATCTGTCGGAATGAGGATAAACCGGGAATTATTGGCGAAATTGGTACCATTTTAGGAGAAAAAGGAATTAATATTGCGGGAATGACCCTGGGAAGAAAGGAAAAAGGCGGTTTAGCCATTACGGTGCTTAACGTTGATCGGGCCATTCCGGCAGATATTTTAGAGAAGATACAGGAAATTCCTACGGTGAAAGTAGTAAAGTTGGTGGAACTATAAAGAAAAATTCTGAAATATAAAACTATGTCGATATCAGGAAATGCTTCCCACAACATTTATTTCTGTTATTGTAGGGGCTTGATTTATCAAGCCCGTTGTTTTCGGGTCGGATAAATCCGACCCCTACAAACCTTTCTTTATTTTCCTACCCAACTTTTTACTCCGTAGCAACCACATTTAATTGTTTCATTTATTGTAGTTGCCTGATTCATCAGGCTATGTTCTAATCAAGGAGGTGCAAAATTGATAATTCTCTAATTACTGTTATTGCCGCAGTTGTTCTTCTTTTCGCGGGCTATTTCTTGAGAAAGTATTTTGGCGAACAGAAAATAAGAAAGGCAGAGGAAAGGAGCCGGCAGATTTTAAAGGAGGCACAATCCCAGGTTGATTCCATACGAAAAGAGGCGAAGTTGGAAGCAAAGGAATTGCTTCTCAGATTAAGAATGGACTTTGAACAGGAGACAAGCGCAAGACGTAAAGAACTTCATCTCTCGGAAAGGCGACTGAATCAACGGGAGAGAAACCTTGACCGCAAAGTAGATTTTTTAGAAAGACAGGAGATTTCTCTATCTACGAGGGAGAAGAATGTTCGGAGAGATGAAGAAATAAATAAGAAGAAGAGTGAAGAATTGCTAACCCTGGTCGAGGAAGAAAGAAGGAGTTTGGAGAGAGTGGCAGGTCTCACCCGCGAACAGGCGAAACAGGCCCTTTTTGCTAAATTTAGTGAAGAGGTAAAGAGGGAAAATGCAAACATCATCAGTAAGGTTATTGAAGAGGCAGAAGAGAACGGAGAGAAAAAGGCACGGGAGATTATTATTTCTGCCATTCAACGTTGCGGTGCTGACCAGGTAGTTGAATCAACCGTCTCGGTAGTAACTCTTCCTGATGAGATGAAGGGAAGGGTTATTGGCCGGGAAGGCAGGAACATCCGGGCGTTTGAAGCTGCTACAGGGGTTGACCTGGTTGTTGATGATACCCCGGAAGCGGTAACGCTTTCCAGTTTTGATGTTTACCGCAGGGAGGTTGCCAAGATTGCTCTGGAAAAACTCATTGCCGATGGACGAATTCACCCGGGAAGGATTGAGGAGATTGTGGGAAAGACGCAGAAAAATATGGAAAAAACAATCAATGAAGTCGGTAAACAGACCGTCCTGGAGATGGGAATTACGATGATTCATCCGGAGTTGCTAAAACTTTTGGGACGTTTAAAGTATCGCACCAGTTATGGCCAGAATGTTCTTGTTCATTCCAGGGAAGTTGCTTTTTTAGCCGGTTATATCGCGGCAGAACTAAAACTGGATGAAAAGTTGGCAAAGAGAGCCGGTCTCTTGCACGACATTGGCAAGGCGGTGGATATGAAGCAGGAAGGAACTCATCCTCAGATTGGTGCTGAACTTGCCCGCAGATATAATGAGTCCCCGGTCGTCATTAATGCCATTGCCGGTCATCATGGGGACGTGGATGCAATTAACCCTATGACTCCTCTGGTTGCTGCTGCAGATAGCATCAGCGCTACAAGACCGGGAGCAAGGAGAGAAACATTAGAGGGTTACATTAAACGACTGGAGAAATTAGAAGGTATTGCCATCTCTTTTAGAGGTGTTTCCCAGGCATATGCCATCAGTGCCGGAAGAGAGGTCAGGGTGATTGTGAAACCAGAGCAGATTTCCGATTCGGAAGCCACGGTCTTGACCCGGGATATTACCAAGAAGATTGAGGAGGGATTGGAATATCCTGGTCAGGTAAAGGTCACTGTGATTAGAGAGGTAAGAACTGTGGAATATGCAAAGTAGATAGCCAATGGTAAGTTGCTCCGCATCTACGCTGCGGCGGATACAAATCTATAACCACATCAGCAGGGGAATATCCTTCCGAAATTCTCTCACAAGAGAATCAAGGAAGTATTTATCGGTCAGTTTCGGCTTTCCTCCTGCTGATACGGTAGATTTGTTTATCCGCCTCCACTTATGATTACTTCGCAACTACCATTGTCTTTGGGCAAACAAACGTGCCGCTTAAGAAAGCTTTCCGAGCCTACTTCATTATAATCTCAACATTCTCGGCTACGCCGCTTAAAATGGTGTAGGTTCCGGGAACCGTTTGCAGGATTGAACCGGGAACAAGGGTGTTAACCCGTCCATACGCGACAAGTCGGGCAATAAATCTCTGCCAGGAGATACCTCCGCCGAGATAACCATCCAACCAGAAACTTCTGTCTTTTGCACCTATAATCTGTGCCGGTCCAATGGTATTTGCTTTTGGCGGAACCCAGGACCAATCACCGGAGAAGGAGTGTAAAGCATTTTGCATAATGGTCATCGGATGGAGTTCCACGCATCTTGGTCCTGCCTTTTTATAACTATCCAGGTCATCGCCAAACTCTTCACCTAAATGCGCTTCCCAGAAGGCGATATGTCCGCACCAGCCAATACCTCCGTAGCAAACATCCGCTCCCCCCAAATCCTCAATCATTTTCCCGTAAGAGGAAAGAACATCTGTGGTCGGAAAATGAATTTGATTCTCCGGAGGTCTTAAATCCGCATCAATCTTCAGGAAAAATTCCTCCCGCATCGTTTTTTGAAAAGAACCGGGCCAATTTACGGGAGCGCTCTCTCCCTTTTCATTGGCATACTCATCCATATTAAAAGAAATAAGGTTTTTACAGGAAATTTTGAACTTGTTAATGAGAGAAACGGCAACCGGATATTGTGGCATTGGGCCGACCGGGAAAATTACCACAATTTTTTTGTTCAATTCGTTCGCTTTTCTGATTCTGCCGACAATGTCCAGAGCAAATTCCAGATAGAAATCCTCCGGTTTCTCAATAATTCTAATCTTAAAATCAGGATTGGGATGCTTACAAATTTCTTCCTTTTTAATCTTTCTTACCCTTGTACATTCCTCCTCATCCTGAAACGGCAAAAACTTCGCTAAACTATAATTAAATTCTTCCATTTTCCCCCCTTATTTTTGAAATAATAATATATCATAATCTTCCCAGAGACGGAAATTTCTTTTTGAGAGTTTAGCGGTGGAGGAAAGTTCACGACCTTCCTCTAAATAAACCGAGTAGTCGTATCTACAGAGAGCAAAGGACCATTCATCTCCTATCTTTGGAGAAACAGTTATCTCCTTAAATGCAGAAAAGGGAATGGCAACCTCTAAAACCCATTTATCATCCGTGTCTTTCCAATTATCGAGAGTTCCATAAACCTTCACTAGGTTTTTTAGATTGGATTCAAGGGTTTGAGCAAACTCCAGAGAACGAGCACCTCTTTTTGGCCAGATTAAATCAAGGACAACATTCTTGGGGCTGAACTCAAATTCATAATAAGTAGGTTTACTTTTATCCGGCTTAAAGAATGCCTCAAGCACATCCTCCTGCCAGAGTTTTCCATCATGCTCTTTGATTGTTGCCCAGATATCCTTATCCTTTGCCTCAATTCCAATATAGAGATTGTCTTTATCCCAGAGGAATTTACCAATGGCAGGGGATTCTGCCTCTTGATAGTCCTGTGGAGGTTTTTTCCTTAAATGATAGAATCTTATTGCTTTTGCCTTCTGCCAGTCCTGTTCATTAAGAAGGCCATCAATCTTGATTTTGTCGGTTGTCTGGTGGCAGATGTAGGTTTTAGGAACAATTTTTTCCTCTACCTTTACCGCCTTTTGCTGACAACCAACAAGGAAAAGTCCGCCAATAAGCAAACCTATTGCTAATTTTTTATTCATCTTCCTCCTCTTTGTGAGGAATTATATCACTTTGCATAGGCGCGGGCAACCTTTTTGATGGCTTTGGCTACCAGATGAATATGCTCATCCTTTATTGTTGGCCAGATATGGACGACAAAGGTTCTTTCCTCCAGCCAGGCGCAGTTGGGGCAGAAAACCTCGTTATATTTAACCGATTCAGGATTGGTATATTCCTTTGACTCAAAAGGAAACTTAAACCTGCCGAAACCATTGTGCTCGGTAAATGCATTTTCCTTATAACTCTGCGGCCAGAACTCCTTCCAGGCATAGACACCCTCAGCAATTACCGCCTTTAAGAACGTATCTTTATCGCAGGAGAGTGCGTCCAGATTAAGCACAATGGGGAAGACGTAGAAACCATTCTTCTTCTCCTCATTGTGTACCGGAAGGGTTAAAATCTGGGGACAGTCCTTGAGTTCTGCAATTAAAATTTCTCCATTCTTTCTTCTTTGGGGTAAATTCCAGGAATCAAGTTTTTCTAATTCTTTTAAGCCGATTGCCGATTGCATCTCGGTCATTCTGTAATTGAAACCAACTCTACGATGAATATAGGGTAATGCCTGCTCCATCTCTAATAAACTCATTCTTTTTTTGACATCATAGCCATGGTCGCGGAAGGACCTGGCCTCCCAGGCAAGGTCTTCATCATTGGTAATGAGCATTCCACCCTCTCCGCCGGTAGTAAAGGTTTTGTTCTGGCAAAAACTATAAGCACCTGCATCACCGATTGAGCCGACCTTTTTCCCTTTGTAGTCCGCTCCGTGGGCTTCGGCGGCATCCTCAATAACTTTTAGATTGTGTTTCTTGGCAATAGCCATAATCTCATCCATCGCGCAGACATTTCCGTAAAGGTGAACCGGAATAATCCCTTTTGTTCTTTCTGTAATCTTCTTTTCAATCTCTTTTGGGTCAATGCAGTGGTCCTCCCTTCTGACATCAACAAATACCGGAATCGCTCCCGCCTGGACAATAGAGAAAGAAGAAGCAATGAAGGTGTAAGGGACGGTAATTACCTCGTCCCCGGGACCAATGTTTAATGCGGCTAAAGCGGTGTGCAAGGCACTGGTGCCAGTGTTGGTGGAGATGGCGAACTTAACATTGTTATATTCGGCCCACTTCTTCTCAAATTCCATACCTGCCTTTCCGGTCCAGTAATTAACTTTTCCTGTTTTTAGCGGTTCCATTGCAGCTTTGATTGTTTCTTCGTCAAACCAGGGCCAGGTAGGTAATTTTATCCCTATAACCGGCCTTCCTCCGTCTACTGCGAATTTTTCTTCCACCCTTTTCTCCTTTTTATATCCTTATTCTTTTCCCTGTTCTTGCCGACTTGTATGCCGCCAAAACTACCTTTTGACTCCAGAGACCATCCTCACCGGAGATTGGCGGTTTACTGTCCTTCTCTATTGCTTCGGCAAAGACCTCTATCTCTCGTTGATAACCATTTACTAAAGGAGGTTTTATTTCTTCTTCGGTAGTAGATTCCTCTCTTTCCTGTTCTGCGGCATAACCCTTACTTTCTTTTTCTAAATAGGCGGTCGCTTTTCCGGTTGGCATCTGACCAATCGTTCCTTCCGCTAAAATACTTCCCCGGCTGCCGTAAATCTCCAGACGGTTCCTGGAGGAATTATCCGGAA
>DAOVNU010000030.1 GCA_030630065.1 bacterium
TAATCCTCCACATTCCATCGATTCTATTATCCCCTTCTTGATTGCGGGGATAAATTGATGAGGAACGTCATCCCCATGCAACTTTTCTATAAATTCTAAATTTTCACCCTTTGTGTCCAGAATCGAGAGGGGCTCCATTTGAAGTTTTACATGACCGTATTGACCTTTCCCTCCGGTTTGCTTGATAAATTTAGCTTCCCCGGTTGCCACAGTCATGCTTGTCTCACGATATGCAACCTCGGGTTTACCAATATTTGCATCAACCCTAAATTCTCTAACAAGGCGATTAATCAAAACTTCTAAATGCAATTCACCCATACCCGAAATTATTGTCTGACCCGTCTCGCTATCTACCTTCACTCTAAAAGTAGGGTCTTCCTCAGCCAATTTAGAAAGAGACATACTAAGTTTTTCTCGATCGGATTTCGTCTTTGACTCCACCGCAACAGAGATTACAGGAATAGGGAAATGTACTTTTTCTAAAATAATAGGAAAATTTTCAGTACAAAGAGTATCTCCTGAAGTAGTATATCTTAAACCCACCGCAGCAGCAATTTCTCCCGCATAAATCTCTTTTAGTTCTTCCGATTTATCAGCATGCATTAGTAAAAGGCGGGAAATTCTTTCCTGTCTTTTCTTATTAGCATTATAAACATAAGAACCGGCTTTCAGAACTCCGGAATAAATTCTGAGGTAAGCAAGTTTCCCGATATAAGGTCGGTTCACAATCTTAAAAACAAGACCGGAAAATTTTTCTCTATCATCTATTTTTCTTTCTTCTCTAAGATTGTTGGAAGGATTCATTCCTTCCACCGACGGTCTATCCAGAGGCGAAGGAAGGAAATCGCAGATTCCGTCAAGCAACAACTGAATACCTTTATTATGGAGGGAGGAACCGCAAAAAACCGGTAGAATTTCTCCCTTTACCGTTCTTTCTCTTATGGATTCCTTAAGCAAATCCTCAGGAATTTCCTGATTATTCAGATACCTCTGCATAATGTCATCACTCTTTTCTGCTAATTGCTCAATCAATTTTCGGCGATATTCTCTCTCCTCCTCCTCAAGATCAGGAGGAATGGGAATAATCTCAAAATTTGTTTCTGTCTCATCTCCATAGATTATCGCTTTTTCGGTCACTAAGTCAATAATACCCGTAAAATTCTCCTCACTACCAATTGGTATTTGAAGAATAAAAGGTATTGCCGAAAGACGTGAACGCATCATCTCTATCGTTCCTAAAAAATTAGCACCTGCTCGTTCCATTTTATTAATGTAAGCAATGCGTGGGATATTATACCTTCTCGCCTGTATCCAGACCGTCTCCGATTGGGCTTCTACTCCCCCCACCGCACAAAAAATTCCAACGGCTCCATCAAGTACCCGCAATGACCTCTCCACCTCTGCCATAAAATCAACATGACCCGGCGTATCAATAATATTAATACGATAGCCCTTCCAAAAACAGGTAGTGGTAGCAGAAGTAATGGTAATTCCTCTCTCCTTTTCCTGCTCCATCCAATCCATGGTGGCTGTCCCTTCATCAACCTCTCCCAACCGATGAACCTTTCCGGTATAATAGAGAATCCTCTCGGTGGTAGTTGTCTTTCCGGCATCAACATGGGCAATAAATCCGATGTTTCTTGTCTTCCTCAAGGAATATCCTGTTTCCATTTCAGTTCTTTCTATAGTAAGTGTCTGATTCACCTAATCACCACCTGTAGTGGGCAAAAGCACGATTTGCCTCAGCCATACGGTGAGTTTCTTCTTTCTTCCTGATACTGTTACCTTCCCCTTTAAAGGCATCCAACAATTCAACTGCGAGTTTCTCCTCCATTGGCATTCCCTTTCTTCCCCGGGCAAAATTAATAATCCATCTCGTTGCCAATGACATCCCACGACGCATCCTAACCTCTACCGGAACCTGATAATTAGCACCTCCCACTCTCCTTGACCTGACTTCTAAAAGAGGTCTTGCATTCTCTATTGCTTTTTTAAAGAGAACGACCGGCTCTTCCTTGGCTTTTTTCGAGGCGATTTCTATTGCTTTATAAAATATGTTCTGCGCCAAAGATTTTTTACCTTTCTCCATCAAACAATTTATAAACTTCTCCACCTCTTTACTCTGATACTTTGGGTCCGGTAAAATATCCCTTTTCCTTACATATTTTTTTCTCGGCATTTTTGTTTATTTATTCTTTAGTCCCTGCTTCTGCAACTGGCTCAACAGGTCTTTCCTCCGTTTTTATCCCTCCCGACTTTTCCCGTTTTGCTCCGTATTTTGACCTTGATTTTTTACGATTCTCCACACCCATCGTATCAGCTGTCCCCCTGATGATGTGGTAACGAACACCCGGAAGGTCCTTTACCCTACCTCCGCGAATCAAGACCAAAGAATGTTCCTGAAGATTATGACCAATTCCCGGAATGTAAGCAAGAACTTCTTCTCCGTTCGTTAAACGTACTTTTGCAATCTTGCGCAGAGCCGAATTTGGTTTTTTCGGGGTTAAGGTCTTTACATAAAGACAGACCCCCTTCTTCTGGGGACAACCCCGCAGAGCAGAAGATTTAGATTTTCTCTTTTCTCTTATTCGTATTCCTTTTATCAATTGGTTTATTGTAGGCATTTTTCTTTATTTTTGTTTTATAAAGCCAGTTCCCGCAGGAATAAAACTACCAATAATAACATTCTCCTTTAATCCATAAAGCGGGTCAATTTTTCCGGTCACGGCGGCTTCAGTTAAGACCCTTGTCGTTTCCTGGAAAGATGCGGCAGAAATAAAACTGTCGCAACTAAGAGCAACCCGGGTTATTCCTAAAACCATCGGACTGCCCTTAGCCGGTTTTTTTCCTTTAGCCAGAATTTCCTCATTTATTTTTTGAAATTTGAATCGATCAATTTCCTGATCTTCCAGAAGCAAGGTATCCCCGGGGTCTTTCACCTTCACCTTGGAAAGCATTTGTCGTATAATTATTTCCAGATGTTTATCGTTGATTGTTACGCTTTCCAGGCGATAAACCTCCTGGACCTCATTAAGAAGATACTCCCGAACTCCTCTTTCTCCCTTAATGTTTAAAATATCATCAAGCACTATCGTCCCATCCGTCAATTTCTCCCCTGCTACTACATGTTCTCCATCAGAGACATTAAGGTGTTTCCCTGAGGGAATAGACATTTCCTTCACCGTTCCCGTAGAACTCTTGATCCGGATAACCCTTTCCCCTTTCCTTATTCGTTTCCCGGAATCATCTTCCTGGACAATCACCACTCCATCAATTTCACTCAGGATGGCCGGATTCTTGGGATGTCTTGCCTCAAAAAGTTCCGAAACCCGCGGCAGTCCCCCGGTAATATCCTGCATTTTACCAGAAAGGCGGGGTCTCTCAGCCAAACATTTCCCTTTCCTCACCATTTCTCCATCCTTTACCTTCAAAGTAGTTTCCCCGGGAAGAGGATAATAGGCAACTTTCCTCCCATCCTTTTCAATCAAGATTGCCGGGTTCATATTCTTATACCCAGCAATAACCCTTCCTTTAATTTCTTTCCCCTCCTTAAGGGTACGACCCCTTACAATATCTTTAAATTGCACTCTTCCGCTTTCCCTGGCGATAACACGAATAATATAGGGATTCCATTCGGCAAGAAGGGTTCCCGCAGAGATGTTCTGACCTTCTTTTACTTTTAAGACCGCACCAACCGGGGGAGTATACTTCTCTATTTCGCGGTCTCGCTCATCGTAAATGGCAATCTCTCCACCCTTATTAAGAACAATTCTTTTTCCGTTTCTGTCTTTAATAACTTCTTGACCATCCCTTAAACTCCGCAACTGAATTTTACCTTTACGTCCGGATACAATCTTTGATTCCTCTGCAATCCTGCTGGCAACCCCTCCATAATGAAAGGTGCGCAAGGTTAACTGCGTTCCCGGTTCCCCGATAGATTGGGCGGCAACGATACCTACCGCTTCCCCCAACTCCACAAGTTTCCGGGTTGCTAAATTCCAGCCATAACATTTCCGGCAGACACCTCGCTCGCTTTTACAGGTGAGAACAGAACGGATTCTAATCCTCTCTATCCCTGCCGCCACAATGTTATCAGCAATCTCGGGAGTAATTACCTCATTGCTCCGGGCAATTACATCATCGGTAATAATGTCAACAACGTTATCCAGGGCAACCCTTCCTACTATTCTCTCCTTCAACGAGACAACAACCCTTTCTCCCTCAAGAATAGGGCCAATAAGAATGCCATTAATTCTCTCGCCACAATCCTCCTCGGTAACCACAACGTTCTGAACAACGTCAACGAGCCGCCGAGAGAGATAACCGGCTTCAGAGGTCTTCAGAGCGGTATCAACCAAACCTTTTCTCCCTCCGTGGGTAGAAACAAAATACTCCAGAACATTCAGCCCCTCTTTGAAGTTAGAAATAACCGGGGTCTCAATAATTTCACCAATCCCCCCGGTTATTTTTCTCTTAGGTCTGGTCATTAAACCTCTCATTCCAGCCAATTGATTCACCTGAACATGTGTCCCACGGGCACCAGAATCAATCATAATGAAAATAGGGTTAAAGTATCCATCCTTTTGGCTCTTATCCAGAGCAAGAAAAACCTCTTCGGCAATCTTATTGGTGGAATATGCCCAGACGTCTATAACTTTATTATATTTTTCCCCATCAGTAATGATTCCCTTTTGAAAATCTTTTTCAAAGCGGTCTACCTGAAACTTTGCTTTCTGCACCAACTCCTTCTTTTTTTCAGGAATTACGAGGTCATCTAACGAAATGGAAATTCCTCCGAAAGTAGCAAATTTAAATCCCAGTTCCTTAACCTCATCCAGAAATTTCATCGTTTCCTGATAACCAAATTTAGAGAAGATTTCATCAACTAACTTTCCTAAAGTATGCTTATTAATGAGAAAATTTTTAAAACCCAAATTTGCCGGTAAAATCTCATTAAAAAAGATTCTACCTGTGGTCGTTTCTATAATCTCTCCGTTTATTTGAACCTTGATTTTAGCGTGGAGGGAAAGTTTGTCAGCGTGGTAAGCGAATAGGACCTCATTGGGATTGCTGTAAACCTCAGTTCCTGACTCTTTTGATTCAATGCTGGTTAAGTAATAACATCCGACTACAATATCCTGACTTGGGGTAACGATGGGTTTCCCACTTGCCGGGGAGAGTACGTGCGTCTCGGCACTCATCAGAAGATTGGCCTCCATCTCTGCTTCCGGAGAAAGAGGAATATGAACCGCCATTTGGTCGCCATCAAAGTCGGCATTAAATGCGGCACAGACAAGCGGATGCAGTTTAATCACATTGCCTTCAATCAATCTTGGCTGAAAGGCCTGAATGGATAAGCGATGGAGTGTTGGCTGCCTGTTGAGGAGAATAAGGCGGTTTTTTACCACTTCCTCCAATATTTCCCAAACCTCAGGGTCATTCTTCTCCAGAGCTTTTTTCGCAGAACTGATGGTATGAATATACTCTCTTTTTCTTAATTCCCTCAAGATAAAGGGCGCAAAAAGTTCAAGTGCCATATACTTGGGCAATCCGCATTCATTAATCTTTAACTCAGGTCCCACGACAATAACCGCCCTTCCCGAATAATCAACTCTCTTACCCAAAAGATTCTGACGGAATCTCCCCTGTTTGCCTTTAAGGAAATTTGAAATTGACTTGAGAGGCCTGTTCCCTCTGCCAACTACAGGACTACCATGCCGACCATTATCCAGAAGATTATCCACCGCTTCCTGAAGCATACGTTTCTCATTACGAATAATGATTTCAGGAGCTTTTAACTTTAGTAATTTTTTTAAGCGATTATTACGGTTAATTACTCTCTGGTAAAGGTCATTAAGGTCACTGGTAGTAAATCTCCCTCCGTCTAAAGGTAGAAGAGGCCTGAGGTCAGGAGGTAATACCGGAATAACGTCGGTAATCATCCATTCCGGTTTTACCTTGCTTCTCTTCAAACCCTGCGTAACCCTCAGAGTTTTAATCAGTTTTTTCCTTTTACCCTTATATTTAGTATTTTTTATGCTGCGTAAAAGCGAACTCTCGGTTTTCTTTAAGTCAACCTCTCTTAAAAGTTCCCTGATGGCTTCTGCTCCGATACCCGCTTCAAATCCTTTATTAGTTTTGGCTCTTTGATACTCCTCCTCAGTAAGTAGTTCTTTCTGTTTATAAGAACTTTCTCCCTGTTTAATCACCAAATAATTCTTAAAGTAAAGAACTTTCTCTAAATCGCTCTGGGACATATTCAAAAGAAGCCCCATCCAGTTAGCGGTACTCTTAAATAACCAGATATAACTGACCGGGGCAGCAAGTTCAATATGACCCATTCTCTCCCGGCGAACGTCAGAGGTAGTAACTTCCACTCCACAACGGTCGCAGGTAATACCCTTATGCTTAATTTTTTTATACTTTCCACAGGCACATTCCCAATCCTTCACCGGACCAAAAATCTTTTCGCAGAAAAGGCCGTCCTTTTCAGGTTTAAATGTCCGATAATTAATTGTTTCTGCTTTCCTCACCTCTCCGTAGGACCAGGAACGGGAACGAATGGTTGCAGGAGAAGCAATGCTCAGAGAAATTTCCCTCTTATTTTCCTGGCTCCTCTGAATCCTCACATCCAATCCCATAGCTCTCAATTCTTTCACTAAAACATTAAATGATTCAGGGATTCTATGTTCAGAGAAATTTTTTCCTTTAACAATCGATTCATAAATCCTTTTCCTGCCAACGGTATCGTCGCTTTTTACCGTCAGAATTTCTTGCAGGGTGTAAGCAGCTCCATAACCTTCTAATGCCCATACCTCCATTTCCCCGAACCTCTGACCGCCAAACTGCGCTCTTCCTCCCAAAGGTTGCTGGGTCACCAAAGAATAGGGGCCGACACTGCGCGCATGAACCTTATCATCCGCCAGATGAAATAGTTTCATCATATAGATATAACCAACGGTAACTTTCTGGCGGAATGGCTCGCCGGTTAATCCATCGTAGAGAATAATTCTTCCATCCTCGGGAAGATTGGCTTTTTTAAGAAGATTCTTGATATCTTTTTCCGAAAAACTTTCAAAAACAGGATTTTCAACCGAGATACCGAGGGCCTTTGCCGCCCACCCCAAATGTGTCTCCAAAACCTGACCCAGATTCATCCGGGAGGGAACACCCAGAGGATTTAAGACAATCTCCACCGGTGTCCCGTCGGCAAGATAAGGCATATCTTCCTCAGGAAGAATTCTCGCAATCACACCTTTATTACCATGACGGCCAGACATTTTGTCCCCAACCGCAATTGGCTTTTTAATTACTATTTCCACGATAATCCTTCTGATAACGTCAGAAGGAAGATTATCGCCTTTCTTAAGTTTACTAATTAATTTTTTCTCCTGGGAATCAATTTTGTCGATCTCAGCCACAATAGAGCCCAAAAGTTTTTTGACTTGAATGCGCAGTTTTTCTTTTTTAACAAGATTCAAAACTTTTGCCTCAAGATTTTCCCTTTTCTCTAAATTATGTTTTTTAA
>DAOVNU010000127.1 GCA_030630065.1 bacterium
AACTTTTTTTGACTGTCTCTCCGTAGTAATGAAAAACTTTGCTGTCACTGACCAGCAAAATCTTCTTGCCGATATCCAATTCTTTAACAATTCTGCCAACCTGTGAGAGTTTTTCTCCCAGATGAATGGAATAACTGCGTCTGCCTAAATCAACTTTAACAATTTCCATTTTTCTCGTTTAGATATTTGATAATCTTCTCCACGGTCTCTTTAACCATCAAATCGGTGGTATCAACGATAAAATCCGCTTTTTGATAATAGGGTGCCCGAAAAGTCAATAAATCCTTAATTTTATTTTCTCTGCTCCCTCTTTCTCCTTCCAGAAGCGGTCTTAGCCGATTCTGGGAAGTCCTCTTCAGAATTGTAGCAGCATCGGTGGAAAGGCAGATAATCCTTCCATTCTTCCTCAATGCCTGCATATTTTCCTCTTTCAGAACCACGCCTCCCCCGGTGGCAATAGCCGAATTCTCGTATTCAGCTACCTCCTTAATGACCTCCGCCTCAACATCTCTAAAATAGGGCTCCCCCTTCTCCCGGAAAATTTGAGAGATTTTTATTCCTTCTTTTTCTTCAATCAATTTATCGGTATCAACAAAATCCATCCTTAACCTCTTTGCCAACTCCTTCCCTACCGCCGACTTCCCGCTGGCCATAAACCCGGTTAATATAATATTACTTTTCATCTCTCCTTTACATATTTCTGGTAACTTCCGTAGTTTCTTTTTATCTCATTAATACTATCGCCGCCAAATTTCTCTAAAAATGCTCTGGTAATTTCAATGGCAACTACCGCTTCCCCAATCACCGCTGCCGATGGAACGGCGCAGATATCCGCCCGCTCTTTAACCGCTTTTATCCGTTTTTTACTGATTAAATCTACTGAAAGTAAGGGCTTTTTTAAGGTAGAGATGGGTTTCATTGCTGCCCGGAGAACAAGCGGTTCTCCGTTGGTCATTCCTCCTTCTAAGCCCCCTGCCCTGTTTGTCTTTCTATAGAAACCCCTGCCCTTTTGATAAAAAATTTCATCCTGAACCTTTGAGCCAAATCTTTTGGCGGCATCAAAGCCAGAACCGATTTCTACGCCTTTAATCCCCGGGATACTCATCAACGCACCGGCAAGCCGTCCATCCAGCCGTACATCACTCTGAACGTAACTACCCAGCCCAATCGGAAGGTTAATCGCTGTGATTTCAAATATTCCTCCTAAACTGTCTCCCTTCTTTTTCGCTTTGTCAATGAGTGGTTTTATCTTTTTATCAATAACACCACCAATCATAATTACCTGACTGTAAAAATTAATCCCAAATTCCTTTAAGAATTTCTTACAGATGGCTCCAACCGCTACCCGAGCCGCAGTTTCTCTTGCGCTGGCTCGTTCCAGAACGTTTCTGATGTCAGCAAAGTCATACTTAATCGCTCCTGACAAATCAGCGTGTCCGGGACGAGGGGAAGTTAATGCAGTTGAGAGTTGAGAGTTGAGAGTTGAGAGTTTTTTTGTAGCCATAATTTCTTTCCAGTTTTTCCAATCCTTGTTTTTAATCAAAAGTCCAATTGGAGAACCCAAAGTTTTGTTAGAACGGACCCCGGAAAGAATCTCCACTTCGTCTTTTTCAATCCTCATTCTACCTCCCCGACCATAACCCTTTTGCCGTCGTCTTAATTCCCGGTCAATATCTTCCTTTGTTAAAGGTAGGTTGGAAGGCATCCCTTCTATAATTGTAAGAAGCGTTTTTCCGTGTGATTCACCGGCAGTAAGATAACGAAACATTTTTATCCCCCCATTTTTAACGCATTTTCTGCTGCTTTCCTCATTGTTTTTATTGGCGCTTTTTCTCCGCTCCAGATTTCAAAAGAGACCGCACCCTGATGAATAAGCATATTTAAACCGCCAATGGCCTTTAATCCTTTTTTTCTTGCTGTTTTAAGTAGAGCCGTTTCCTGATTATAGACAACGTCAAAAACCAGGAGACCCGGATAAAGTAATCCTTCTTTGATTAATGAAGCATCCCCGGGGTTCATTCCCACAGAGGTAGCATTAATCAAAATATCGCTGTCTTCAATTAATCTTCTATGGTTGCGCCTGCTAAAATCAACAAGATTAAATTCACATCTTTTTGATAGCTTTCTGAAATGCCTAATAAGTGTTTCTGCCATCCAGCGAGGCTTGTTAACAATGGTAATTTTTTTTACTCCTTTTGTAATTAAAGCATAGGTAATCGCGTAAGCCACACCTCCCGCGCCCAGAAGAAAAACGGATTTACCTTTGGGATTAAATTTTAGGTCTTCCCGTAGTGAAGTAAGAAATCCATTGACATCGGTATTATAGCCAATCAGTTTTCCGCTCTTGTTGAAAATTGTGTTTACCGCACCAATCTTTTTTGCCTCGGGAGAGATTTTATCTAAATGCGGCATTACCTTCTCTTTGTGGGGTATCGTTATATTCATCCCCACGATATTTAAGACCTTAATCCCCTCCACCGCTTTCTTTAATTTTTTTGGTTTTACGGAGAATAGGATGTAAGTAAAATCAAGTCCTAACTTTCTAAAACCGGCATTTTGAAAGATAGAAGAGAGGGAATGACCGACAGGATAACCAAAAAGACCGACAACCTTTTCCATTTTTACTTATTTTACTCCAATTATCGGGAAAAATCAATTGACAGATGGAGAATTCTGAAGTAGAATTGCAGAAGAATCTCTCTGGGGGATTAGCTCAGCTGGGAGAGCGCCGCGCTGGCAGCGCGGAGGTCGAGGGTTCAAATCCCTTATCCTCCACTTTTTTTATTATCCAAAAGCGCCTGATAAATCAGGCAACTACGAATAATGGAATCCTGGAGAAAAACACTTTATATTACCTGGATTGCCGAGACAATTGCTATACTCGGCTTTTCTTTTATCTTTCCCTTTCTCCCCTTCTACATTCAGGAGTTGGGAATCAAGGATTTACATCAGGTAGCAATTTGGGCCGGGCTTCTGGGGACAGCTCCTGCTTTAGGACTGATTATCTCCGCTCCTATCTGGGGGATGCTTGCCGATAGG
>DAOVNU010000136.1 GCA_030630065.1 bacterium
CGGTCTATACTTCCTCTAACTTTTTTAACAGCGGTGATGATATCATCCATATCCTCTTTATCTGCTAAAAGAACGGAATGCTTAAGCCAGACCGCTTCTTCACAGATTTTCTCGGCATTCGGGCAGGAAACCTTGCTGTAATCTATCTCTTTGCCGTAATAGGGGCAGGATAGAGGGCAGAATTTTGGTCCTTTCCCTTTTCTTAGAAATAAAGGATTCTGATAAAGAGGATGGGGATAACCGGAATAAGCGGGAATACCTTCTGCATTTAAAGCGGATAAAAACTTCTCTCTGGGAATGTTATTCCATTCTTCCTTTAAATAACGAACCAGATATAAATGGTAGGAACGTCTGGTTATTCTATGGTCATCGCTGTCTACTATTTTTAGCCCTGGTATTTCCTTTAATTTTTCGTTAAGATATTTAGCGTTTTCCTGCCTTTTTAGGACCTGGAATTTTAGTCGTGTAAGTTGTCCCAAAAGGATTGCGGCTTGAAATTCGGTGAGACGAAGGTTACTGCCTAAAAGATAATGTTCATACCAGGGTTTATCCTTGCCTCTGCCGCAATTAGTGAAGGAGCGGGCCGTGTCGGCAACCTCTTTGTTATCGGTGAGGATAATCCCCCCGTCTCCGGAGGTAATATTTTTACTCATCTGGAAACTAAAAGCGCCGCAATCGCCAAGAGCACCGGTCCCCTTATTCTTCCATTTACTGCCCCAGGAATGGCAGGCATCCTCAATAATCTTTAGGTTATATTTTTTGGCTAAATCATTAAAAATATCCATATCAACCGGGAGACCGGCAAAGTGAACCGGAATAATTGCTTTTGTTTTTTCGGTGATTTTCTTCTCTGTATCTACCGGGTCAAGATTGGCGGTTTTCAGGTCAATATCGGCAAAAATAGGAATCGCGTTTACCCTTAATACCGCTGATGCGGTAGCGACAAAGGTATAGGGTGGAACAATCACCTCATTCCCGGCACCAATCCCCAAAGATAATAGAGAGACCTCAAGAGCGGCAGTGCCATTGGTGCAGGTAATTCCGTATTGGGCATCCTGAAAAGCGGCAAACTTTTCCTCAAACTCTCTTACCTTCTCGCCATACCCCCATTTCTTGCTTTCAAAAACCTCTAAGAGATTATTCCTTTCCTCTTCTCCAACAACAGGCCAGGAAGGGAAGGGTTTTTCTCTCACCGGTTTTCCACCATTAATCGCTAAATTTTCCATTTTTCCGGGGAAACGTAGTCGCCGTATTTTGCTCTTGCCGCTTGCAATCTCTCTTTTTGCTCCCGGAGAATATCAAATAATATTTCCGGAGCATCGGGAACCTCATTTCTGTAAAGTTTTGTAATTCTCTCTATCTTAGATAAATTTTCCGGAATTCTTAAGGTAAACTGCTTTGCATAATCCTCTTGCCGATATTCCTTGTTGAGCACCTTTTTAAATAAAGTTCTTAAGTCCTCATATTTCGGAATAAAACCGGTCGGTGTTTTTATTGCCGAAACCTCTTTGTGTGAACGTAGTTCCATCCATTTAAGCCAGACATTTTTGTCGGTTTTGTCATTCAGGAAGTTGCCTTCAGCATCCTTGAGAAAGTAGTTTACCGAAAAGATGGGTGGCGGATTCTCCACGTTAGCAGCAAAATTTAAATGGTTTTTTATGTATTTGCCGATTGATATGGATAAAAAATCTAAGTTTGCCATAGGATTAAAATTCCTGACTCCTTCCCTCCCTAATGCGGCAGCAGTGGCTTCTGACTCAAGACAAGCACCTTTGGTAATTACGCCATATACCCAGTTGAAGGATTCCTCAACCGGCACCCAGGTATCCGAGTCCCTCCCGCCATAAATAATTCCACCCACAGGAACACCTTCGGCATCCTCTAATCTCGGGTCTGTGTTCTCTAAAATTTTTAAGGAAAGGGTAAATCTGGCATTTTTATGTGAAGGAGATATCTGCTTTCCTTCTTTATCCTTTTTTCCTAAAAACCAGTCCCCGGAGTGGTTAAAACCTTTTTGCGGTGTTGGGCCATCTTTACCAATCCAGCAAACATCCCTACTTTCAGTAACCAGAATATTGGAAAAGATAATTTCTCCGGGTTGATGCAATACCTTCCATAAGATAGGGTCATCCTGAGAATTAACCCCCTGAATTATCCCGAACATCCCTCTTTCTACATTAACCGCATATATTTTTTCTTTCTTCTTTCTGAGATAGGCGATATCATCACCGACAATCGTCTCTCCCTGCACCATAGAAGTAGAAGTTTTTCCGCACAAAGAAGGGAATGCTCCGGCGAAATAGGTTATTCTATCTTGAGACCCCCTCACGCCCATAATGAACATATGCTCGGTCAACCAATCTTCTTTAGAGGCCTTATTTATCGCCAGGCGCATCGCTAACTTTTTATGACCGATGGTATTACCGCCATACTGGGTATTTGCTGAATAGACCAGATTTTCTTCAATATCAATGTAAACTCTGCGCTTATTGATATTTTTACTTACTCCGTTTTCAAGTTCTCCTTCGGAATGAAGAAACTTAAAGAATTGCCGGGAATTGCCTGACTTCTTGAACTCCTCATATCCCGGTCGATAAAGCAAGTCGGAACTATGCGCCACGTAACTGGAATCGGTCAATTGTACGCAGGGAATGGAGAATTCGGAGTTGGTTGGACCCAGGCAGAAAAAGCAGATATACAACCGGTGGCTCATCATAATGTTTTTCAAAATGGCGTGAATTTCTTTAACTCCTTCTTCTTTATTTATGGCATTGATATTCGGACCTAAATCAACACTCTCAGGTAGCAGGAATTTGGTATTTTGCTTATCCCTTGCCTGGTCATAA
>DAOVNU010000124.1 GCA_030630065.1 bacterium
AACTAAGCGCCAGAAGATATTATTAATTGACGAGAATTCCGAGGGTTTTGAACTGTTAGCGGCTGTGCTGGGTTCAGAAGGGTATATCGTTGAACTTGTTACTAACGGCAAAGAGGCGCTGCACAAAGTGAAATCCATCACTCCGGATTTAATCCTTTTGAATGTTATAATGCAGGAGATGAATGGGTACAGGTTTTGTGAGACAATCCGGGCAGATTCGTCCCTTTCGTATATTCCGATTATATTTTTTACAACCATAAAGATTAATCAAGAAGAGGTAATTCGTGGTCTTGAGGTTGGAGGGGATGATTACATCCAAAAACCTTTTGACTACGTAGAACTCTTATGCAAAATCAAGGTAACTCTTCGAGTTAAATCCCTTTATGATGAACTTATTAGGATGAAGGCCGAACTTGCGCGATACGTTTCCTTACCAACCTTACAGATGATTGAAAAAAAGGGAAATAGAGAAGTTGTTCAAACTCCTGAGATTAAAGAGGTGACCATCCTTTTTTCGGATATCAGAAAGTTTACCAATATAGCTTCGCGGATGGGTCCGACAGAAGTTTTTAAAATGCTAAACTATCTTCTTTCTAAACAGATTAAAATAATAAATAATTGCTACGGTATGATTGATAAATTGAGCGGTGATGAAATAATGGTTGTCTTTGAAGGTCCTGAAATGGCTCAAAATGCTTTACAATGCGGAAAAGGTATCTGCAAAATTTTTGGGAATTCTAAAAATTATTCGTCAGCCGCCAATTCCATAGGAGTTGGTATCGGTATTAATACAGGGTTAGTTCATATGGGCAGTATTGGTTCTCAAACACTAAAGAAATACACCGTTATCGGGCACACAGTCAATATCGCTGCTCGACTCTGTGGTGTCGCTAAAAAATCTCAAATTCTTTTTACTGAAACCACGAAGAAATTGATTGAGAGGAAGGGATTCGATTATAAATCTCTCGGTAAGGTTTCATTGAAAGGAATATCCACTCCAACAGAACTCTTTGAAGCAATAGAATGAAATGAAAAAATGACGCCTTATGGTGTCATTTTTTCTATCACTTCCTCAATAATCTCTTCCGGGAATCCTCTACCCCGCAAATAGAAATAGAGCTTTTGCTTTGTCGGTATTCTATTTAAAGATTTTTGTTCCTTTATTTTCTTTCCGGCTAATCCTTTGGCTAAAAGAAATTCCTTTTTTTTAGGGAGTAATTGCGCAAGAACTCTTTCGATTATTTCAGGACTAATACCTTTTCTTTGGAGTTCCCGGGTTAATAGCAGGTGACCTTTTGGTTTTCCGGAGAGTTTTGCTTCTACGTAGGAGGCAGCAAATTCCTCATCGTTGATAAGATTTAATTTCGTTAATTCCTCTCTCACCTGCTCAATGATTACTTTTCCAAAATCTTGTCTATGAAGTTTATCATCAACTTCTTTCTTGCTGTAAGGACGACGTCCCAACAGGCGCAGAACATACCTCCTGGCTCTTGTTAACTCATCCTTATTACTGTTTTTGCTTTTCCTCTTCACCTTTCAAAACAACGAAATGCGTATGCTCACCCTCCTGAACGAAAAGCCGCACGTCCTCATTCTTTTTTACTCCCTTGATAGCAGAAGAATAATCGGATAAATTTCTTATTGTTTTTCGGCCAATCTGCTTGATGATTGTCCCAATTCTGATTCCTGCCTCATCAGCCAAACTGCCTGGCTCCACGTTGCTGACGATAACTCCCTCCTCTGTAGTCAGATTAAATCTTTTCACTAAATTATCGGTAATTGTCTCCACTTGCAAACCGCGCCATTGCCTTCTCTCTTCTGTTTCGGCAATAACTTTCTCGTCGGCAGGCATCTCTTCAATCTTTATCTGCAGGGTTTTTTTCTTCTTCTCCCTGATTATTTTTACGGGAACTATTTCGCCGGGAGATGTCCTGGCAACAATCTGTTGCAGTTCGGAAGGGTTCTTGACTACTTTTTTGTTAAATTGAACAATTACATCTCCGTTCTTTAATCCGGCTTTTTCCGCCGGAGATTTTTCCATTACGTCGCCAACAAGCACACCCTCACTTTTTTCTAATCCGAATGATTTTGCCAATGACTCGGTCAACGGTTGAATAACAATTCCCAACCAACCGCGCACTACCTTCCCCTTCTCCTTCAATTGCACAAAAACATCCTTCGCCATATTAATCGGAATGGCAAAACCGATGCCGGTGGCAACGGAAGGGGCAATAATAAAGGTATTGATTCCAATTACTTCACCTTTAATATTAACCAGGGGACCACCTGAATTCCCCGGGTTGATGGAAGCATCGGTCTGAATGAAATCCTCATATTGGCTGATACCAAATCCTTTCCTGCCTTTGGCACTGATTACGCCCACAGTGATGGTCTCCTCCAACCCAAACGGGTTACCAACAGCAGTTACCCATTCTCCCACACGAATGACATCCGAATCCCCTAACTTCACCGTAGGAAATGCTTTTCTCCCTTTAATCTTAAGTAATGCAAGGTCGGTTTTGCTGTCGGTGCCAATAACCCTTGCCTCTAACTTCTTTTCCTGGTCCAACAACTTCACCATTATTTTATCCACACCCTTAACCACATGATTGTTGGTAAGGATATACCCCGATGAATCGATAATAAAACCGGAACCCAACCCTTTTCGTTTCTGCTTATATTCCTTTTTTTTCGGTTGCCGACGGCCAAAGAAATCGTCAAAGGGACTTCCGAAATTCCCAAATGGGTCCCAATAGCGCAGAGTTACCGTTTTCTCGGTAGTAATTTGCACAACTGCCGGTTTTACAGTTCGCGCAACATTGACAAAAGATTCTTGAAGAGAGAAGACGTTTTTATTTACCTCTAACTCATCAGCAACAAGACCGATACTTTCTGTGGGAACAATTTTCCCTTCCTTTAGTTTTGCCGAAAAATTAAAGGTTATAATTAACCCCGCAACAAAAAATCCGAGAAGAGTAACTTTTTTTAATACCTTTTTTCTTTCCATCTTTCTCCTTCTTTTTCTTTCAATCTATAGTTTTGTATTTTGCTCTAATCTCTTCCTCGATTTTTTTGGCTATTTCCGGGTTTGCCTTCAGATATGCCCTTGTATTTTCATATCCTCTCCCCAGACCTTGGTCCTGATAGGAAAAGGAAATTCCCCGTTTTGCAATAATTTTTTGCTCCAG
>DAOVNU010000054.1 GCA_030630065.1 bacterium
CTTTTTGAAGTCCGCAGTCCGATGATGAATAATTGGTCTTGCCATCTCCAGCAGAATCTCCTCCGGCACCGGTGTTGGTCCCGGCGTAAATAATCTTTTCTTCATCTTAATGCCTCCTTTAATACCTCATCAATATTCTCCACAAAGATAAATTTTAGATTTTTCTTGATTTTTTCATCAACCTCGGTTAAATCCTTCTCATTCTCCCTGGGTAGAATTATCCTTTTTATCTCTCCTCTCTGAGCCGCTAAGAGTTTACTTTTCAAGCCCCCGATGGGAAGAACCTTTCCCCTCAGAGTAATCTCCCCGGTCATTGCTGTATCCGCGCGAACCTTTCTCTTGGTCAGGCAGGAAACAAGCGAGGTAACAATGGTTATTCCCGCAGATGGTCCGTCCTTCGGAACCGCCCCCTCGGGAACATGAATGTGGATATCTAACTCCTTATGAAAACTTTTTTCTGTCTTTAAAACAAATGCATTCGCCCGCACGTAGGAAAGAGCGGCCTGCGCCGACTCCTTCATTACATCCCCCAATCTTCCGGTAATCAGGAGTTTGCCCTTGCCTTTCATCGCCAGAACTTCGGTAAAAAGGATGTCCCCGCCGTATTCTGTCCAGGCAAGACCGGTGGCAACTCCAACCTTGTCTTTCTTCTCGGTAAAATTAAAGGTAAATTTTGCAACTCCCAAATATTTGGCTAAATCCTTCTCTGCAACCTTTACTACCCCCTTTTGATCATTGGTCACAAACTCCCTGGTCACTTTTCTGCAGATTGTGGCGATACATCGTTCCAATTCCCGCACCCCTGCCTCGCGGGTATAATTTCTGACGATGGAAAGGAGCGCCTCATCCGTAATTAAAATTTCCGACTCTTTCAGTCCATTTGCTTTTCTTGCCTTGGGGAAAAGGAATCTCTTCGCAATCTCTAATTTCTCCCAGGTAGTATAACCCGGCAGAGCAATCGTCTCCATCCTGTCAAAAAGAGCAAGAGGGATATTCGCCTCAGTGTTGGCGGTAGTGATGAAGAAAACGTCTCTGAGGTCAAAACCAACCTCAAGATAATGGTCGCTGAAGGAAAAATTCTGCTCAGGGTCAAGAACCTCCAACAATGCGCTGGCCGGGTCACCGCGAAAATCGGTTCCCATCTTATCCACTTCGTCCATCAAAAAGACCGGGTTTCGGACCTTTGCCTTTTTGATCGACTGAATGATTCTTCCCGGCAGGGAGCCGATATAGGTTCTGCGATGCCCCCTGATTTCGGCCTCATCCCTGATACCACCCAGAGAAATTCTCACAAATTCTCTGCCTAAAGCGTGCGCGACCGATTTACCCAGGGACGTTTTTCCACTACCCGGAGGTCCCACAAAACAAAGAATTGGTCCTTTTAGTTCCTTCGTTCTTTTACGCACCGCCAGATATTCCAGAATCCTTTCCTTGGGTTTCTCCAATCCATAATGGTCCTCATTAAGAATTTTCTCGGCATTCTTAATGTCCAGATTATCCTTCGTCTCCTTTGACCAGGGGAGATTAATCATCCAGTCCAGATAATTACGGATGACGGTTGCCTCAGGGGAAAGAGACATCATTTTAGAGAGTTTTTTTAACTCCTCGGTAGATTTTTTCTCTGCCTCAGGGCTCATCTTTGCCTCTTTAATCTTTTTTCTTAAGCCAAGAATCTCGGGAGCGGGTTCCTCCTTTCCCAATTCTTGCTGGATTGCCTTCATCTGTTGCTGAAGATAAAAGTCCTTCTGGGTCTTCTCTATCTTTTTAAAGACCTGCCCCTGAATTCTTTTTTGCACGCGCAGAACTTCGGTCTCATGATTAAGGATACTGGCTAAAACCTTTAATCTTTCCTTAATTTCAACGGCCACCAAAATCTTGTTTTTATCCTCTATCTTCAAGGGAAGATACCCGGCAATACTATCGGCAAACCGTTCCGGATTATCCGTACTAACTATTGCACCGATAACCTCTTTGGGCATAAAGGGATTGAGTTTATTATATTCTTCGAACTGTTCCTTTACCGCCCTACTCAATGCCTCCAATTCCATATCCTTGACAATGCGTACTCTAATCTTTTCGGCAGAAAGGGCAAAATATTTCCTCTCTGAAAAAAGTTTATTAATCTTTACCCGAAAGAGACCCTCTATTAGGATTTTCATCGAACCATCCGGCTGCCTTAAGGACTGCAGCACCTTGGCAAAAGTAGCAATTGGATAGAGATCGGAGATTTTTGGCTCCTCCTGATGAATGTCTTTCTGAAAGGCAAGAGCAAGAAAACCATCACTACTCATTGCCTCCTCAATACTGTTGAGGGAACGTTGTCTCCCCACCAAAAGAGGTAGGACCATTGCCGGAAAAACCACCGTATCCCGCAAGGGAATAAAAGGAATAATTTTTTTAAGTTTAATATCCTCTAATTTTATTTCCTTAATCATCGCCATTTACTTTTTCTCCCGTAAGACCTCATCAACAATCCCATACTTTACCGCCTCTGCCGCGGACATAAAGAAATCACGGTCGGTATCTTTCTCAATCTTCTCCAGAGATTGTCCCGTATGCTTGACCAAAATTTTATTTACATAGTCACGTATCCTCAGCATCTCTTTGGTCTGAATAGAGATATCGGCGGTCACGCCTTGAGTAGCCCCCCAGGGTTGATGAATCAGAACGCGCGATGATGGCAAAACATAACGTTTTCCTTTTTTGCCTCCGGCTAAAAGCACAGCCGCCATACTGGAGGCCTGACCAATACAATAAGTAGCAACGTCACACCTGACAAATTGCATCGTATCGTAGATTGCCAAACCGGCAGTAATTGAGCCCCCGGGAGAGTTAAGGTAAAGACAAATATCTTTTTTCTCATCCTCCATCTGCAAAAAAAGCATCTGCGCCACCGCAACGTTGGCAACCATATCATCAATGGCTGAACCAATGAAGACAATCCTATCCTTCAATAAACGCGAATAGATATCATACGCCCTCTCACCTCTGTTCGTTTTCTCAATCACATAAGGAATCAATTGCCCTTTCATAATTTTCTCTCCTTTTTTAAATCCGACTTTACCGTCTCCAGATATATTTTTGACCGTATCCTGCAACCTTTACAACCGGAAAAACCTTTTATTCCCTTTTTCAATAATTCCTCGATCACTCTGCGACAATCACTCATCTTAAAAAGAATTGCCTCTCCGATTCCAACCCTTAGTCGTTTCTCTAATCTTTTTTCTTTCATTGCTTTAGCATAAAAAGCGGTATCATCTATCGGACAACTTCCTTCCCGCCAGCTCCAGGTGCGCAGTTTAACCATTCTTCCATCTGTCAATTTCACCGGATATTCCCTGGTTCTTTTTCCCAGACAGGGAACATTATTGGTCATCTCAACCGTATGGTGAAAGGTATTGGCGCGGTAATCCACCCCCAGAAGAAGAACCTTTCCCTTATTTTTCTCCAATAAATGGAGGGAAGAATTTTTCCCCATTGTGGTTACCTGATGATGATTCTCCACATATTTTTTTGCTTCTTTACCCCAGGCCGCAAAAGGATGAGTAGGGTTTAGAGAGCGATAAACTCCCTTCATTCTCCAGAACGTATCCGGCACCATGCCATTACTTGTCGGCGTCTCTTGCGGACTATAATAGCCAGGGCCCCCTTTCTTAAACGGGGCATCATGATTAAAGGTAGGCATCATTAAAATTCCTTCTTCGCCGATAGTTTCCATCAAGGCAAAGCAGATTGCTTTTGCTCCACCTTCCACACGCCCGAGAGCAGAAAGGGAAGAATGAACCATCAGTTTATCGCCTTTTTTAATGCCTAATTTTTTTAAATCTTTTTTAAGAATTTCTTTATTTAATTTAACCTTATAATGAATTTTTAGATAACCGTATTTATCTAAAAACTTAAAGTATTTTATCATGTCAGAAAACTGTTTTTCGCTTAGCTTTTCTCCTAATTCGCAATTCAACAACCGAAAAATTTGCAGTAAATCTCTTTTCCCATCCGCCCAATTCAGTGCGGTATCGGTTATCTCTGGTTCCGGTTTATTTCTCCTTTGCAAATGAGGTACCTTTGCCAAAGAAAAGGGGAAACCGACACCTTTTCTTTCAATAACGATATTTTCGGCAATTTTTTCTTCTTTGGTTAACTCGGAACTCTCACCCCCACCTACCTCCTCCCCCATTGAGGGGGAGGATAGAGAAGGGGGGGAATTTATTGAAATTCTTTTCTTCTCCTCATCAGATATTTTTTCTAATTCCTTCTCTAAATCGTCAGTTTTCTCTTTTAGATTTAATTTCTTTAAAGAAATAATTCTTTCTTTCTGCCAGAAAATATTAAAGTTCAATTTCTCTATTGCCTCATTATAACCGATTTTATTGCTAATCAATTTAGCGCTTTCTTCTAATATATTTATCTTTGCCTCTTTCAAAAGAAGGTTTTTGAAACAGGCAATCTCTTTCTCATCCACTGTAGCCAGAAAATAAGAATAGGATGCAATGATATTTATTATTCTTTTAGTCAAATTCCAATCGGTAATCCTGTCAAAAGAGTCCTCGGAATTGTGGTGGTATTTCTTCGGGTCAGTCCAGAGCCAATTGGTGGGAATTCCAATCGTTTTATCAGGCATAAACGCATCATCGGAAAAATTTCCTCTCTCTATCCGGTAGGGATAAGGAACAAGATAGTTTTTTGCAATGTCCTGCAAAAGCAAATCACCAAAAAACGGGGAACTTGCCGGATTCATCCTGACATTGATTGGCTTATCTGTCTTGCGATAATCGCAGGAAATTGCGTCCATATTTACTGCGGCAAGAATTTTTTTTCTATTTTTTTTCTCCGCAAAAAATTGGGCAAAGCCATACCTTTCCTGAGAGATTAAAAACCTTATTCCTCTTTTTAGAGGAGGAACTTTTTTATCCTTGATTAATTTGTTTAATAACCGGGCAATCTCAATAAGAGCGGCACCTCCAATCGCATCATCATTGAGCATCGGCTCATAGAGATGCGCCAGAAGTAAAATCTCCTCATTCTTTTGACCTTTCAGAAGAGCATTAATGGTGTTAATAGAGCCATCGTAAATTTTGCTCTTTACCAGGGCATTTACCCTTACCCTGCCTTTTTTAAGCAGTTCTGCCAAATAATTTCCCTTACGCGGGGTGATACAAAAACAAAAGATTTTCTTGTCTTCTTTAGTATGATACCACCCTGGGCCTCCACCCCAGCCATTAATCCACGCTGTGCCATCCGGAAGGTCTAAATAACCTTCCGAATAGGCAGGGATGATACCGATTCCGCCCTTTTTAACCACCTCTTTTCTGATTGTTTTGGGATGAGCATTCTGGATAAAAACGATTTTTCTTTTAATGTCCGCTCCATTTTTCATTTCTTCTGCACTTACTACTTCCGCAATTATTCCATCTTTTGATGTAGGAGTACATCTATTAGCAACACAGAATGCTTCTTCTTTATGCTCGGCTAAAATCACATCAGGAACTTCCGGCTCAACAATTTTTAAAAAAGCATCCTCAACATCCCAGGCCTCAGGGATGGTATGGTCAAGATAGGTTGTTTTTCCATCGGCAGAAAGAGGAATCTTTTCCACAGAAATCCCTGATTCCTTGAATTGGTTAAAACAAAAATCAGCCGACTGATGAAAACCTTTGTAGCAAAAGTCCCTTTCGTAATTATAAATCTGATTGCTATTCCTTTTCAGATTCTCTAAATCAAACTCCTGTTCAATAATTTTGAATATTTCGGAATACATTACGCTAAAACAATTATTTTTTTCTCCGGCTTCCAGAGAATTTTGGCTCTCTTTTTCACAAAATCCAGAACCTTATTCTGTTTCAACTGATTCTGCAGTTCCTC
>DAOVNU010000007.1 GCA_030630065.1 bacterium
ATTGAGAGGGAAGGAGAATGCCATATTGGGAATGGGCTGCCATTCGGGTTGGTTCTTTTCCAGTTGCCCGGTGAGGGTTCTGAAACTGGCATATCCTTTTATAAAGGTGCAGCCAAGGATAATTTCCTTCCCCTTCACCTGGGATAATCCTGCCGGGTTCCAGTATATTGCCAGTGGCTCGTCAACAGCCGCCACGTAAGCTCCTCCCATACCGGTAGCCCTTGCCCCGATGGAAGGGGCTTGGAATGAACCTGCCTCCAATAATGAGGACAGCAAAATTATTAACCCGCTTAAAAAAAGAAAGTTTAATCTTCTCATAATTCAACCTCCTTAAAAACTTTTAATGCCGCTTTTACTACTTCAGGATCAAACTGGGTCCCTGCCCCTTTCTTTAATTCTGCCAGAGCCCTTTCCTTATCCAGCGCGGGGCGGTAAGGTCGATCCGACCTCATCGCGTGGTAGGAGTCGGCAACCGAGAGAATTCGCGCCCACAAGGGTATCTCCCCGTTACCCCTCCCCTCAGGATAACCCTTGCCGTCAAAACGTTCATGATGGTAGAGAACCATTGAATTAAACTTTCTTAAAAATTTTATGGGTCGCAGGATAGAAGCCCCGATTTCCGGGTGTTTTCTAATCTCATCCCATTCCTTTTTGTTTAATTTCCCTTTTTTTCTTAAAATCCGTTCGCTAACCCCAATTTTCCCGATGTCATGTAAACTGCAGGTATAGCGGAAGATTTCTTCCTCTTCCGGGGGCAATTTTAGGTTTAGTTCCTTGACGAGAAACAAGGTATATTTAGCTACTTCCTCCGAGTGGCTGGAAGTATAAGCATCTTTGGCGTTGACGGCAGCCATTAATGACTCTACGGTAGAGGAGTGGGTTTTGTGCAACCTTTCATTTAAGTCCCTTTTCACTATCTCCAGTTGTTTCAACTCCCCGCTTGCCTTTATTCCCAGTTTTCTTCTCCTTATTCCCTCCCTGACTACCTTTTCCAGTTTGTCCGGGTCAAAGGGCTTATAGAGATAATCAAACGCTCCCAGGCGCATTGCTTCCACCGCGGTATCCAGAGTTGCATAGCCGGTAACCATAACTACCTGAATATCCGAGTCCATTTTTTTAATTCTCTGCAACAGTTCAATACCGTTCATCTTCGGTATCCTGATGTCCAGAAGGGCAACGTCAATGCGCTTTTTCCTGACGGACTCTAATGCCTCCTCGCCTTCTGAATGAATAAACAGGTTGTATTTGTCCTGAAGAATCATCCTGAAGGACTCCCTGACTCCTAACTCGTCATCCACGATTAAAATATTTTCTTTCTCTTTCACTTCTCATCCCTCACTTTCTTGTTTATGTTCTCTTCCTTGATACCCAGTTTATCCATCTTATACTTAAGAACTCTCCGGCTTATCTTGAGCGATTGTGCGGTTTTGGTCTGGATTGCGTCGTTCTTGAGCAAGGCGTGCTGAATCAGGTTCTTCTCAAAATTTTCTACTGCTTCCTGAAGTGACAGACCCTCCCCGGGAAGGGTTACGGTGGGAAAATCCAGAGCTGGCGTAGATATGTTCTCCTCTTTGAATTTGTTGACATCCAGAGTTAGGGGTAGAAATATCTTAAGGGAAGTTCCTTTCCCCGGAGTAGAATCTACCTTGATTCTCCCCCCGTGAACCTCGATAATCTTCCGGGCTATGGGAAGACCCAACCCCAGACCCTTAAAGGGAGCACTGAAGAAGGGTGAAAAGAGTTTTTTGATGTTTTCCCGGGGAATTCCTTTTCCGGTATCCGAGAACTCTATAAGCACTTCGCCGTCCTCTTCCGGGTTGATTTTAGTAACTACGGTAATGGTTCCTCCCCGGGGCATTGCCTCGATGCCGTTATTTACGAGATGGGAAAAGGCCTCTGTTAATTGCTCGCTGTCCATAACGATGTGGGGAATGTTGGATGAATATTTTTTGTTCACCGTTATCTTCTGACTGACTAACTTTTTAGGATTTGCTAAAACGTTGTCGATAGTCGTATGGATATTCTTTGTCTGAAGATTCAAGGATAAGGGTTCCGCATATTTCTCTAATTTACCTACCAGTTTGTCCAGTCGTTCAACGTCCCGGCCCATAACGCGGTAGAAATCCTTTCTAAATTCCTTGTCCTGGTATTTGTGCAGGAATAGTTGAGTGAAGGTTCTGATGGAGACCAACGGGTTCCTTACCTTGTGGGCGATACCTTCGGCAAACTCCCGCCACATCTTCTCTTTCTCCAATTTCCTGATTTTCTCTTCCAATCTTCTTACCTCGGAGAGGTCAGAAAAAACCATTACTCCGCCGATGGTTTTCCCTTTTTCATTCCTGAGGAGAGAAGTGGAAGTTCCCAGGGAGATATTTTCTCCGGGAAGAATGACTTCATGGCGGTGGTAAACTCGCTCTTCTTCCAGGGTTCTCAACATAATATCTGCGATGATGGAACCGGCTCTTTGAATATCTTCGCCAATTATCTCACCCTCTTCCAACTTCAGAATCTCCCGGCCGGCTTTGTTGATTGTGGTTATCTTCCCCTCATTATTCATAGTAATAACGCCGGTGGGGATATTTTCCATAATTATCTGTTGGTAGTTCTTCCAGAAAGTAATTTCCTGATAAAGGAGTGAATTATGGATTGCCGCCGCCGCATAGCCGGCCATTGTGACCAGGAGTCGTATGTCCTCAGAGGTAAATTTATCTCCGGTAATCTTTCTGCCCAGGGAGATGATGGCGATTAGATTACCCTGGGTGGAAAGCGGAAGGCAAAGATGGGCTCCCAGCATATCTAACTCTCTCATCATCAGAATCTGTTCGGGGAAAGGTTCTTCCCGCAAATCTTCCTTTCTTAATACCCTATCTTCTTTCTGGAGCCAGGCGGCCACTCCTTCTCCCTCCTTAAGTTTTATTTCCTTAACGACGTTTTCCCGGAGACCGGTAGAGGCCTTTATTCTATATGCTGATGTTTTCTGCTCCTTAAGGAGAATGGATGCCCTATTGACTTCGGATATCTCTGCTACTGCGGTTACAATTGAATCAAGTAACCTGGGAAGGTCAAGAACATAGGTAAGAGATTTGGAAAATTTCCTGATTGCCTCCTGATAATAGTAAGAGGTGCGTGGGTCCGGCTCCTCCTTCCCGGACTTATCAGGAACAAAGCGAGACCTTTTCTCTACCCAGGCACGGAGGAACTTTAGTTCTCTCAGCAATCCGCTTTTCTCCTGAGCTTTGCTGATAACGTTGAGCAGCTCCTTTCCTGAAAATGGTTTGTTAACTACTTCATAGACCCCTTTATTCTTCAATTTTTCCGAGACATCTTCTTTGAAAGCGGATAGAATTACGATAACAAGTTCGTCCTTAATCTTTTTTATCTCTACTACTAAAGTAGAAATATCTGTCCCGGAAGCCGGGGTATCCAGTAGCGCTAAGTCCACCGGTTTCTCCCTTAAAATGGTCAGGGCTTCCTCTTTGTTTTCAGCCACCAGGAGTAAAAACCTGTTCTTTAAGATTGTTTTCAGGGATTCCCTGGCTCCTTTTTCCTGAGTTACAATTAACAGATTATCCATTTCCAATTTTCAGGCCATTGCCTGCAGGAGATTTTTTTGCATTTTCTCTTTATGTGCCGGAAGGTGCAGAGAAAAGCAGGTCCCACTTTTCCCCGTATTAATATTCTTGACCTTAATGGTTCCGCCGTGGTCGGCGATGATTCGCTGGACTACGGCTAACCCCAATCCCGTTCCTGTCTCTTTGGTCGAAAAGAATGGCTCGAATATCCTGGGCAGAATCTCCGTGGGTATTCCTTTTCCGGTATCCTTTATTTCTATGCTTATTTCTCTTTCTCCGTGGATTAGCCCTTTTCTATCCCGAGAGTTATAGGAAGTACTTATCGTAAAATTTCCTCCCTTGTCTATACTCTCGATGCCGTTCAGGAAAAGGTTTAAGAATACCTGTTTCAGTCGGTCTTTGTCGGCATAAATTTCACGCATCGATTTGCTATAATTCCTGATTACTTCAATGGACTTGTCCTTGAGTTTGCTATCTAAAAATGTCAGGGTGCTATCGATTACCTGATGAATGCTAATCGCCTGGTAATTGACGGGTTTTGGCTGGGCAAGGTTGAGCAGTTGTTCTAAAATCTCATTAATTCTTTTGACTTCTTGCGTGGCTATCCGGGAAAATTTTGCCCTGAACTCTTCATCCTTGAATTTACGGGGGAGAAGTTGAAGAAAGGTATTAATTGCCACCAGGGGATTTTTTATTTCATGCGCCATTCCTGCGGCTAATCTTCCGATGGAGGCAAGTTTTTCCGCCTGATAAAGTTCCTGTTCCAGACCCTTTATCTCACTGAGGTCAACCAGGACAATGACCACACCGCTGACCTTTCCCGTACTATCTTTTAGCGGAGAGATGCTTACCGCTAAAGGTATGGATACATTCTTTTCTCTTGGGTAATCTATTTCCTGATTGCGATAACCTTCCCCTTTTTCCAGGGTATCTTCAATCAATCTTCTCAAAAAACCTTTTGCTATTTGCTTAAAGGATTTACCAATAATCTCGGCAGAAAAGCCGGTAAGTTCTTGAGCCCTCTGGTTGAAGATAACGATTTCTCCTTGCCTGTCCGTAGTAATCACCCCGCCGGCAAGGTTTCTCAAAATATTCTCCTGGTATGTTTTTGCCTCCTCCATCCGGGTGTATAACTTTGCATTATCGATGGCTACCGAAATCTGATTGGCCAGGGTTAAAAACAGGTCTATGTCTTCCCGGCTAAAGATGTCGCCGGACTGTTTGTTGCCCAGGCAGATAATACCCGTCAAATCTCCTCCCCTGAGAATAGGAATGGCAATTTCCGCATTCATCCTCTTTAATGTCTCGTTTATTTTTTTTACCTTTTCTGTGGGACGCCGGCTCTTTAATTCTTCGCGGATAAGGATATCTCGTTTTCTTATCCAACTGACCAGATCACTCTTTTTGCTTAAGGTCACTCCTTTTTGCCCTCCGGTTAATCCAATGTCAGAACCGACGGAATAGCGGTCTCCCTTCTTCAGCCACAGAGAGGCCTTCTCAATCCCCACGGATTCGGTAATGTTTTTCAGAATCATTTTCAGTAATTGGGGGAGAGATAAAACCCCGGCTAATTCTTTCCCGGTCTCTCTTAAAATCTTCTGGTACTCATATTTTTTTCTGTAAAATGTTTTGTCTATAAAGTTCTGGATTTTTCCCCTTAAAGGCAGGAAGAGATAGGCAACAATTAGAGCGGCGAAAACGGCCGGAAAAAAGGTATGGTAACCAACCACCTCCCTGAACAATCTTTCCGCTAAAAGAACGCTGATAATATAAACAGCGGTAACGAAACTTGTGAGGAGCGCATAAATAGCCGTTTTTTTTAGCACTACCGTAATGTCAAAGAGATGATATTTACCGATTGAATAGGCAATAAAACCCACGATGATTACTGTGAGTACAGGACCAATGGAAACCAGTTTTGGGAATCCCAATGCCGGGAGGACAACGTCGGTGATTATTGCTAAACAGGCGCCGATAAGCACTCCACTGAAAAGAATCTTTAACTGGATTGCCTCAATGCCTGTCCTGACGGTTCTCCACTTTTTGAATAGGTAGGATAAGCCCAAAGCCATTCCGCTCATCTCGTAGAATGCAAATAAGGGGTAGAGTAAACCGACTCTGGGACGGAAAATTCCGTCCTGGAGATAGACCTCTTTCTGGATGAGGTTAGTAAAGGCGAGGACGAACAAAAAACCTCCCATAATAATAATACCGTAGTTTAAAGCCGGGAGACCATAATTTAGTTTTTTGCCTTTCGGCGGAGGACTGGGAAAAACTATGGCAAAGCAGATAAAGGTTATGGGGATTAAAATGCCGACGGCGAAGCACCAATGGCCAAAGATTGCAACCTGTTCGGCATTCCGGGAGACGTTCACCAGAACGTTGAATAAACTCCAGATGGCTAAATTATAGATGAATAAGGCAAGGAAGCGGTTCACCGTCTTCCGCATACCCTTGGACAGTACGTAAGTTCCTATAGCCAGATTTGCCAGGGTGGAAATTATTAAACTTAAGGTCTTTAAATCCATCTTTAAACCCCGTTAAATTTTGAAACGATTAAACTGGCGTTATTTCCCCCGAATCCATAAGAGTTAATCAGTACAGTTTCCACATTGTTTTTTCTTGCTTCGTTAGGCACGTAATCTAAATCGCATTCAGGGTCAGAAAATTCGTAATTAATGGTCGGAGGAATTATTCCCTCTTTGATTGCCATTAAAGAGGCAATTAATTGCAGGGGACCGGCAGAGGATAAAGGGTTCCCGATCATTGATTTAATTGAACTTACCGGTATTCTGTAAGCATAATCGCCAAAGACCTCTTTAATGGCGACTGTCTCTGCGCGGTCTCTGATAACGTCGGAGGGAGCATGGGCGCAAATGTAATCCACCTCTTCGGGCTCAAGAGATGCGTTCGCTAAAACCTTTCTGATTTCTCTGGTGAATCCGTTTCCCTTTACGTCGGTTTCAAAAAGACAAGAGGCCTCTGCGCTGGCGCTATAACCCGTAATTTCTCCGTAGATAAACGCATTTCTGCTCAGGGCGTGTTCTCTCTCTTCCAGAATTACGACTCCGGCCCCTTCACTTACGATGCCCCCGTCACGTTTTGCGTCGAAGGGACGGCTTGCTTTGCCGGGTTCTTCATTATGGGTGGAAACAATTCCCGCTGCGCATAAACTCCCCAACGTCAGGGGTGTTACCGAACCATCCGTGCCTCCCGTGATTACAACGTCTAATTTACCTGTTTGTATCTCCTGATATGCGGCGCCAATTGCGTCCAGTCCACAGGTGCATCCGGTGGAAATAGTGATCACAGGACCTTTGCAACCCAACTGGATGGAGAGTTCGGTAGCAGCGGAATTAGGAAAATAAGCCGCTGAACCGAAAGGGCTCATCCTGCGGATTCCCTTTTCCCGGAGATTGATGTGTTCTCTTTCAAAAATGTCCATACCTCCTGCAACCGAGCCGATGAATATTCCGGTCCGATTATTACCGAGTTCTTCCTTTTTCATTTTGGCATCCAGGATAGCCATTTTTGCTGAAGCCACGGTGAAGTGAGCAAATCTTCCCGTCCTCCGCACACTTTTACCGTCCATATATTCTTTGGCCTCAAACTCTTTGACCTGTCCTGCAATCTGTGACGGAAAGGAAGAAACGTCAAAATTGGTTATCTTACTAATTCCGGACCTCCCGTGAATGAGTGCGTCCCAGAAGGCATCCTTGCCGATTCCGTTAGGAGCGACAACCCCCATTCCCGTAATTACAACCCGCCTCTTATCCATTTTGTACAATTTTGTCCAGATTATGTAATTTCAAAGTTGTAGTTGCAAAGCTTGCTTTGCGTTTTATAATAAAATGTAACATATTTGTTCAATATTGTCAAGATTGTCAACAAGGAGTGTACAAAAATGGACAGGTTTCAGACGAAAGATATATTTCTATTGATTTCTTCAATCTGTTTCTGGATGTTCTCAAGGTTTCCGGTTAAGAAGTTTAACCGGTTCTGGTCTCGATACTCACGGGGCGAAAGATGAGCATATTTGGCTAAAAGAGCCAGGTCATCGGAGACAGCGGTCAAAATACCGTTATGCTCTAATCTCTTGACAAAATCTTCGGTTTCCCGGGAAAAGTCCCGGAAATTTTTACCGTTTACTTTGTAGGGCAAGGGTTTCCAAAAACGGGGAGGGAAAAAGAGTTTTATTTTGTAATTCATCACTTTTTGAACATAGGTCTTCTTATTTAGTTCAAAATTGTACTTTTCCGGGTGAAGAGCCCATTCGGTATGAGGATAGATCCCGGGAAATTGCACTGGGACAGCATCGATGCCCACATCAAGCAACAGTTTCAAAGTTTCTTCTTTGCTCTCCTCGGTTTCAAAAGGAGCAGGGACGATGATACTTCCCACGGTAAAGATTCCCGCATCTTTAGATGCCTTTAGCACCTCCTTCATCCGGGAAATTTTTACCCCTTTATTCATTGCCTTATCCAGTATCTTCTGATTGCCGGATTCGATACCAAAAAAGATACTGTAACACCCGGATTCTTTAAGCAGGGCAAAACTGTCTTTGTCGCTATTTCTAATATGCCCGAAAGTAGTATATTCAACCTTTAGGCCCCGTCGCAGGATTTCTTCAGCTATCTTTTTTAGCAGGATACCCGGAGTGCTTGAGCCGGCATACTCAAAGACATTAATCCTGTATTTCTCCATGAGCATTTCTATTTCATCCACAACCCTCCCGGGACTTTTTGTTCTCAGTCCTCCACTCTTGATTGGCTGAATACAGAAGTAACAGGAGTTGGGGCAGCCACGGCTTTCATCCAGAACGATTATTCTAATCTTTTGGTTGCCTTTCATCGCCGGGTAAATCTCCTCATCATAGATGGGATAAGGGAGAGTGTCCAGGTCCTTTATTCTCTTCACCGGGGTTGTAATCACCTTTCTGCCCTTTTTAAAAATTAGATTGGGTATCTCCTCAAGTTTTCTTTTCCCTTGTACGTACTCGCTTAACATCACGATTGTTTCCTCACCCTCTCCATAGGATAAGGCGTCAATGTCGTCGGTAATTTTAAAGATTTCCTCTCTGAAAATGTCTACGCTGGGTCCTCCGGCAAAGATGGGTAACCCGGGCATAATCCTTTTCAATTCACGTGCAATGGTTAAGGAGGCGGTGAGTCCGTCTCCATTCCATAACTTTAGTCCCACAAAGTCAATTTTCTCTTTCCTGACACTAACTGTAATCTCCCGGGCAATGCGGCGAAATTCCTGATGTTGAAAACGGTTCAATTGCTGGTTTAAGAAGGAAAGGGAAAGCAACCTGCCAAATCCCGGTTTCTTCCCGCCTTTCCCCTTTTCCATTATTGTTTCTATCAAAGGTCTTATTTTTGCTCTGTATCTCTCCGGGAAGAGTCGGTCAGCCATATCCAGAGTGTTGTAATCCAGGATGCAGCTGTAATCTCCGTTGTTGATTAAGGAAGAAGCAAGATTTGCCATTCCATTGTCCGGTAAAAAACTGGAAGGGGTGTAAGGATAGCCGGCAAAAGTTATGAGGAAACTTTTTGTGCTCATAAAATTAGAGGGAACATTCCTGCAGGTATTTAGGAACGATTACCTCACTTTTCAGTTTGTTTCTTAAAGTGGAAGCGAAGTCGGCAGACACCTCTTTCTCGCCGTGGACAATGAATATTTTTTCGGGTTGTTTTTGGAAACCGGAAACCCATCTTAAGAGTTCATCTTTATCGGCGTGTGCGGAGATACCGTTTATCTTTTCAATCCTGGCGCGCACCGGATAGGTCTGCCCGAGAATCCGCACATTTTTCGGTCTCTCCAGAATTTCTCTTCCCAGGGTTCCCTTTGCCTGATAGCCCACAAACAGGATTGTACTCTCCGGCCGCACAATATTGTTCACAAGATGGTACTTTATTCTTCCTCCGGTGCACATTCCTGAACCGGCCATAATGATTGATGTTCCTTTGATGTAATTTCTGGCTTTTGATTCTGCGGTTGTTCTGGTCATCTTGAGCAAGGGGAAATCAAATAAGCAGTCCCCCTCTTTCAGGAGGGCTCTCGCCTCTTTGTCAAAATAGTCGGGATATTCCTTGAAGACCTCGGTAACGTTTATCGCCATTGGGCTATTGACAAAAACGAGAAGGTGAGGAATTTTATCCTCTCTCAGCAGTTTGTTGATGTCATAAAGAAGTTCCTGCGCCCTCTCGATGGCAAATGTGGGAATAATAATGTTTCCCCCGGCCTCTTTTGTTTCCACGATTATCCGCTGCAGTTTTTTTAGGGATGGCTCTTTTTCTTCGTGTAACCTATTCCCGTAGGTGGATTCCATAAAAACAAAGTCCGCTTTCTCAAAGATGGTGGGATTACGGAGGATAGGTCTATCCCATCTTCCGATGTCCCCGGAGAAAATAAGGTTTTTTTCTTTTCCATTCTCATTTATTTTTAATTCAACCATTGCGGAACCCAGGATGTGTCCCGCATCGTAAAGAGTTGCTTTTATCCCGGGGGAAATCTGAATTTCTTGCTGATAACTGACCTTCTCAAAGCGAGAAAAGACATTTTTGGCATCTTTGGTCGTATAGAGGGGAATTTCCGGATGGGCGCCTTTTCTCCCTGCGCGTTTGTGTCGCCTCTTTTTGAATTCTGCATCCTCTTCCTGTATTTTTGCGGAATCCATCAACGAGATTTGTACAATTCCTGCCGTGGGCGGGGTGCAGAAAATTTTACCCTTGAAGCCCTCCCGGACCAATTTGGGCAAATATCCGCAGTGGTCAAGATGGGCATGGGTTAGAATTACATTATCAATCTCCGACGGTCTTACCGGAAAATCTTCCCAGTTGCGACTGCGGAACTCTCTTTCCTGGTACAGACCGCAATCGATTAATATCCGCGATTTATCACTTTCCACCAGAAACCTTGAGCCGGTAACGTTTTCTGCGGCTCCCAGAAATTTAATTTTCATTTTTCAATTTATCATACTGCTGGTAATTGTTTTTATTTTTTTCCAATCATATTTTTTGGCGATTTCCAATGCTTCTTTGGGCGAAATTCCCGTATAATTAAAAATAAATAGTGAACCTTCAGTTTGCCTTTTTGCCAGATTAATTATAAGGTATCCGCTATTTTTATTCTTATCAAAAACTTGAGTTATGTCAAAACCACCAATTTTACGGGTATTTACTTTAAAGTCAGACGTTTCCACATTTATTGCCTGTGTTTGCCCTTGTATCATAGCATTGCTGCCAACGATGATGGTTACATCAAGAGTCCTATTCCCCTTGCTGTAATTACGGATGGCATTTATCATTTTCATTCCCCCCATATTAACACTTGCTCCTTCTGCTTTTTCAGCTTTCCATCCCTTTAAATCGATCAGTAATGGCTTTAAATTATCTGACGGGTCTGCATAAAGGCCTATGGCATTTAATAAACCCAACAGGGAGATTGTTGTCAGCACAAATAAGGTTTTGAAAGAATTTCTTTTTTTCATAAAATGATACCTCCTTTTTTAATTTCTCCTTTTTTAATTTCTAATATCTAAAACTACCCCCACTTTTCGAACAAAATTATCTCTTCCTTACTCTTGCGGGGAGTCGGGGAGGGGATTGAGACAGGGTAGCCGAGAGGGAGGAGGGCAACCACCCTGACCGGTTCGGGAATACCAAGAATTTTCTTTACCTCTTTTTCGTCAAAGGCGCCAATCCAGCAGGTTCCCAGCCCTTCCTCTACCGCTTTTAGGGTGATGTGGTCTACGGCAATTGCCAAATCAATGGGGTAGGATAATTGCCCGCAGGGCATTATGTGTTCTGTCTCTGTGGCGGCACAGGCGATAATTACGACCGGCGCTTCTCCCAGAAACCCCTGGTGATGCGCCGCAACTCCAAGTTTTTCTCTTATCTCTTTATCCCTGACCACGATAAACTTCCATTCCTGACGGTTGCTTGCCGAGGGAGCGAGCCGCCCGGCTTCCAAAACAAGGTTCAGTTTTTCCTCCTCAACCTCTTTGTCCCGATAACCTCTGATACTTCTCCTCTTCTTAATCGCCTCCATCACATCCATAATGCCCCTCCCTTTTAATTCTGTGCTAAAAGTTCTTTTACCCGCTTAAGGCGGATAA
>DAOVNU010000128.1 GCA_030630065.1 bacterium
CAGATTAAATTCCTGGTAATAGGGATGGATTTTGATTCCTTTGAAGCTCTCCTTTTTTATTTGGCGGATGTGTTCTCTGTATTCTGGGTCATCGGGATGAACGGAGGGAAAAGGAATAATTCTTTTTGACCTGATTTTTTTTGAGAAGGTTAAAATTGAATCAAACTGGCTTATCTTGGTAGCAATGGAGCAGATAACCGTTTTCTCAATTCCGGATTTATCCATTGAGGAGAGAAGGGGTGAGACCCTACCGTCAACGTGGGCTTTAATCTTCGTTCCCTTCTCCAGGATTCCTATCGCTCTTGCCGCCAGATTATCCGGAAAAGCATGGGCGTGAAAATCAATAATTCCATTCATAACCTTGAGTTTCTTAAAATTATAACATCGGAAGAAAGGGAAATCAAAAGGTTCCTAAATTTGACAGTAGATTAATCCTTATGAGACAATAGAGAAGAGAATATATGGAGATAACGAAATGGTGAAGATTGGTAATCTAAAATTGGGCGATATTCCCAGGATTGCCCTGGTTCTCTGCAAGGGAAAAAAGGGCAATTTTATAAAGGAAGCGAAATCTTTGGGGGCAGATTTATTAGAACTAAGGATAGACCAGTTCAGAAACGTTAATGCAGGATATATTCTTAAAAGTATTGAGCAGATAAAGGGGAGGGGTTTGCCGATTATTGCAACCATCAGGAGCAAAAGGGAAGGGGGGAAATATTTAGCGGATGATAGACGGTTGAACTTATTTGAGGCGATTATCCCTCTGGTAGAGGCGATAGATATTGAGTTAAGTTCTCAACGGATTCTAAATAAGGTTGTGAAAAAAGCCCATCAAACAAAAAAAACGGTTATTATCTCCTACCACAATTTTAAGGAAACCCCGAGCAAGGGAATGCTGGAAAAACTAATTAAAAAAATAAAAACTGAAGGCGGGGATATCGTTAAAACTGCCTGTTTGGCAAAAAATAGGGAGGATGTGTTACGCCTTATGAAATTTACCCTGGAACACAGAAACAAGAATGTAGTTGCTATTTCTATGGGGAGAATCGGTGCAATTTCGCGTGTACTTTTCCCATTTGTCGGCTCTCTTTTTACTTATGGATATCTGGATACTCCTTCCGCTCCCGGTCAACTTCCGCTAAAAGTTCTGCGCGAGGAGTTAAGCAGATTTTATCCCGGGTTTAATAAGTGATTATATCTTCTTAAGAAATTTGCCGGGTTTGAAGGTCACCTTTCTTCTGGCGGGTAAGGAGATTGATTCCCCTGTCTGAGGGTTGCGGGCTATTCTTGGTTTTGTTATTTTTGTTTTGAAAATCCCGAAATTCCTGATTTCTATCCGTTCTCCCCTGATTAGTGCCTCTTCTAACTCTACAAGTAATTCCTCAATAACCTCTTTCGCCAATTCCTGGGTTAATCCCAATTTTTTGGCAATTTTATTTACAATTTCCCTTTTGGTCATATTTTCAGAACGGACACAATTTCTTCCTTGTTCTTTAAGGGTCCAATCAGGGCTAAATTCAGATTATTCTTCTGAAACAGGACTGTTGCAATTCTTCGGATATCTTCCCTGTTGACTCTGTTAATTCTGGATTTTATTTCTTTAAGAGTTTTTATTTTACCCTCGGTCATTTGCTGACTGCCTAACCAGAGCATATAGCTGGAACTATCCTCTAATCCCAGGAGAAGTTGCCCTAAAAGGAATTCTTTGGTGCGTTTTAATTCGCTTTCTTTAACCTTTTTTTCTTTTATCTTCGTTAACTCTGTGAGGATTATGGAAAGCGCCTCCTTTGTCTTCCCGGGAGCAACACCCGCACTTACGACAAAAGCGCCTGTATCATGGTATTGTCTGCTTTCCGCTCTGATTTCATAAGCAAGAGAACGTTTTTCTCTTACCTCGCGGAAGAGACGACTGCTCATATTACCACCCAGGATTGTGGCTAAAACACTGAGTCCATAGCGGTCAGGATGATTTCGAGAGAATCCCCTTCCTCCCAGGCAGAGATGAATCTGTTCGGTTTTCTTAGAGAGGAGTTTAACGCCGGGAGATTTTTCTTTTTCCTTCGCTGGAGAGAATTGCTGGTGTTTCCCCTTTCCTGTTTTGCCTAAGTAACGCTCTGCTAATTTTCTGACTTCGTTTTCTTTATAATTGCCTACAATAGTGAGAACAATGTTCTTTGCCTGGTAATATTCCTTCCAGTAGTTAAGAAGGTCTTTCCTCTGAATTGCAGAGAGGGATTTCAAGGTTCCGGCAATGTTTCTGCCTAAGGGATGGTTGGGCCAGAGAAGTTCATCAAAGATTTCGTGGACATAATGGGAAGGTAAATCTTCATACATCTTAATCTCCTGGGCAATCACCTTCCTTTCCTTCTCCACGTCTTCTTTCTTCAGAAGAGGGTTTCTGACCATATCGGAAAGAATGTCAAGTCCTATATTCAGGTGTTTGTTAGTTACCTTGACCAGATAACAGGTGGCCTCTTCCGAAGTAAAACCGTTGAAGGAACCACCAATCCCTTCAATTGCCTGCGTCAGTTGCTGGCAACTTCTTTTCTTCGTCCCCTTAAAGAGCAAATGCTCCAAAAAGTGGCTGATGCCGTTAATTTTTTTGCTTTCATAACGACTGCCGGCTCCAATCCAGATGCCAATCGCTATTGAGGAAAGGGATGGCATTCTGTGGCCAACTACCGTCAGGCCATTTTTTAGGTTAAATTTAAGCATTCGTGATATCTTATCATAAATCAGAGCATTTTTGCAACTGCATCCTCAACCTCTTTCTCGCTAATGTCTGTAAGGCATTTACGGTTAAAAGGGCAGTATTTCTTCTTGCAAGGGGAGCAAGGATAGTTCTTATAAAGAACAACGTTGTTCTTTCCCAGAGGTCCAAACTTCACCGGATTGGTTGGTCCGTAGATGGCAACCACCGGAGTGCCGGCTAAACTTGCCAGATGAATTCCACCGCAGTCATTACCAATTACCCCTTTGCACAATTTTAAAAGTCCGGCGCTGTAAAGTGGTTCTGTTCCAAAAATTTC
>DAOVNU010000014.1 GCA_030630065.1 bacterium
GAGATGGTGATGCCCGGGGACAATGCCACCTTAGAGATTACTCTTGTAGCCCCGATTGCAATGGAGAAGGGTCTTCGTTTTGCAATTAGAGAAGGAGGAAAGACGGTAGGTGCGGGAGCAATCAGTGAGATTATAAAATGAAAGTGGTAAAAAAGAAGAAAATTCGAATTAAACTAAAGTCATACGACCATCGGCTTCTGGATAAATCGGTAAAGGAGATTATAGAAATTGCCAGGAGGAACGGAATAACTGTTTCCGGTCCCGTTCCCTTGCCTACTGAAAGGAAGATTTTTACGGTACTACGCAGTCCCCATATTGATAAAAAGAGCAGGGAGCAATTTGAAATCCGTACTCATAAGAGATTGATTGATTTCATCAATCCTTCAACAAAAATCGCTGATGCTCTCTCTAAACTGAATTTACCTGCCGGTGTTGACGTGGAGATAAAAGGATAAAAACGGATATGTAGTGGCAAAGCTTGCTTTGCCTGATTTATTGTGTAAAATTTTGGAATTTCATACAAATATTAAGATAATGGCTATAGGTTTATTAGGTAAAAAAATAGGGATGGACCGGTTTTTTACTGAAGAAGGAAAGGCAATTTCTGTAACAATGATTGAGGCCGGTCCTTGCTATGTGATTCAGCAAAAGACCGTAAACAATGACGGATACAACGCTCTTCAAATAGGTTTTGAAGAAAAAAGAGAGAAATCTACAACCCGCCCCCTCCTTGGTCATTTTAAAAAGGCGAAATTACCCCCTTTAAGATTTGTCCGGGAGTTTCGGGTAGGTGATGCGGAATTTAAGAAATTTGTTCCTGGAAGCGAAATAAAGGTTGACCTTTTTAAGTCAGGGGATAAGGTGGACATTACCGGTACCACAATCGGGAAAGGATTTCAGGGTGTGGTGAAACGTTGGGGATTTAAGGGAGGACCGGCAACTCACGGTTCTATGTCTCATCGTGCCCCTGGTTCTATTGGCCATACCGATATTGCCCGGGTTTTAAAAGGCACAAGAATGTCCGGTCACATGGGTGCAGAGAGGAAAACTATTTCTCATTTGGAGATTATAAAGGTTGAGTCGGAAAAGAATCTCCTGATGGTAAAAGGAGCAATCCCCGGTAAAAGAAATAATTATCTTATTATTAAAAAGAGCAAATGAAAGTCAAAGTTTATAATATGCAGGGGGAGAGGGTAGGGGAGGAAATTGAACTGGAGGATTATCCTCTGAATAAATCCCATTTAGCTTTAATCCATCAGGAGGTGATTTCCTATCTTTCCAATCAGCGACTGGGAACTGCCTCCACGAAAACAAGAGCAGAGGTTTCCGGGGGAGGGAAAAAACCCTGGCGTCAGAAAGGAACCGGAAGAGCCAGGGCAGGTTCAATACGGTCTCCGATTTGGAAAGGTGGGGGAGTTACCTTTGGTCCAAAACCGCGTGATTATTCATTCTCTCTTCCCAAAAAGATGAAAAAAATTGCAAGAAAGGATATTCTTGTTAGTAAAATTAAAGATGGTAACCTCCTGGTTGTTGAGCAGTTGAGGGTGGAGAAACCAAAAACTAAAGAGATAACGAGGTTGTTAAAGAATTTGAAGATAAAAGGGAAGGTTCTTTTTCTTCTTGATCATTCCGATGAGAACCTGAAAAGGAGTTTGAGAAATATTAAGGATGTGAGATTTCTTCTCTGGAAAGATTTAAATACCTACCAGCTTATAAATAGTGACAATATTATTGTTGGCAAGAAAGGATTTGATTCGCTATGCAAGAATATGAAATTATTAAATACCCGGTAATTACGGAGAAAAGTACCGCTATCTTTGGGCAGGAGAATAAATATTGCTTTGCCGTGGCTAAAGGCGCAAATAAGTATGGTATAAAAAAAGCAATAGAATTTATTTACAAAGTAACCGTTCTCAAGGTTAACGTTGTCAAAATGTCGGGGAAGAAAAAAAGAGTGCGTCACCAACTGGGACGAACCCCTGATTGGAAAAAGGCAATTGTTACCTTAAAGGAAGGAGATAAAATTGAGTTTGCATAAGTATAAACCAAAAACGCCAGGTACCAGAGGACTTGTTCTTTCGGACTTTAAAGAAATTTCTAAGAAATCCCCGGAAAAATCATTGCTGTTACCTCTTAGAAGAAAGGGGGGAAGAAATTCTCTGGGAAGAATTACGATGAGGCATCGCGGAGGAGGACACAAGCGAATGTATCGGGTTATTGATTTCCGGAGAAAAGAAGAGATTCCGGGCAAAATTATCGCTATTGAATATGACCCCAATCGTTCGGCAAGAATTGCACTCGTCCAATATCCTGATGGAAAAAAACGGTACATCTTGGCTTCTTCCGGTCTTCTGTCAGGTGAAAAAGTTAATAAAGGGAATAGGGCAGAACTAAAAACAGGAAATCGACTTCCTCTTTCGTCTATTCCGGCAGGAATTTCCGTGTATAATATTGAAATAAAACCGGGAGTGGGGGGGAGATTGGTAAGAGCGGCAGGAACGAGTGCTGTAACTCTGGCTAAGGACAATAAATTTGCTCAGATGAAACTCCCTTCCGGAGAAATTAGATCAATCGATGTCCGTTGTTTAGCCACAGTTGGCCAGGTCAGTAATCCAGAGCATAAATATGTCTCCCTGGGAAAAGCAGGAAGAAAAAGGTGGAAAGGAAGGCGACCGAAAGTAAGAGGTGTAGCAATGAATCCTGTCGATCATCCTTTGGGCGGCGGTGAAGGAAAAAGTTCCGGTGGTCGACATCCTGTTACTCCGTGGGGAAAGCCAACCAAGGGATATAAAACCAGAAAGAAACATAAATATTCTGATAAATATATTTTGAAAAGACGCAAATAAATGTTATATTAAAGAATATCCTGTGATGATTAATAAAAAGGAGATAGAATGGGTCGTTCCCTAAAAAAAGCTCCCAATCTGGATGAAAAACTTCTGAAGAAGATTAAGAAATTGAAAGATACGGGAAAGAAGGAGCCGATTAAGACCTGGTCGCGGCGCTCCGTCATCCCCCCGGATTTTGTTGGCTGGACCTTTAATGTCCATAACGGAAAAACGTTTATTCCGGTTTACGTCTCGGAGAATATGGTTGGTCATAAATTGGGCGAGTTTTCTCCCACGAGAATTTTTCGTCATCATGGCACCCATACGGAAAAGTCGTTAGATAAAAAATGAGCGGAACAAAAGCAACGCTTCGTTATGGCAGAATCAGTCCTCAGAAGGTGAGGGATGTTATTCCTTTAATTGCGGGTAAAGATGTAAGAGTTGCTTTGGGGATTCTTGCTAATGTTAGAAGAAGGGGGGCTGGTATTCTGGTGAAACTGATTAGGTCTGCGCTGACTAATGCCGAGGCGAATGAAGTAAAGGGGAAGCAATCTGCTCCCCGCTTTTATTTAGAGAAAGTGATTGTTGACGGAGGACCAGTGGCTAAGAGGTTCCGCGCAGCAGCTATGGGAAGGTCAACCTCAATTAAAAAAAGGACGTCTCACATTACCGTAATTTTGAGGAATAGAGAAAATGGGTCAAAAAGTTAATCCTATTGGTTTTAGATTGGCAATAATTGAGAATTGGAGATCCAATTGGTTTCCTAAAAGGAGCTATGCTGATTTAATCAAAGAAGACCTTTTAATCAGGAACTTTATTGCCAGGAAATTTGTGCGGGGAGGGATTACCAAAATTGAGATTGAAAAAATAGCCGATAGAGTTAGAATTATTCTCCATACGGCAAGACCAGGAATTGTGATTGGAAGAAAAGGTGTAGAGATTGACCGCTTGAGTAACGAATTACATAATCTTCTTAAAAAACAGGTGACGGTTGACGTTAAGGAAATAAAGTACCCGAATATTAGTGCCCAGTTTATTGCTAATGCTATTATCTTCCAGATTGCCAAAAAAGGTTCTCACCGTTATGTGATTAAAAGAGCAATAGCAACGGCAATGCAGTCGGGAGCAAAAGGGATAAAGATTAGAGGGGCGGGTAGATTAGGCGGTGCAGAAATTTCAAGAGCAGAGCAATACAAAGATGGCAGGATTCCTCTCCATACTTTAAGAGCAAACATTGATTATGGAATAGCAACCTCTCACACGAAATATGGTACTGTAGGAATCAAGGTCTGGGTTTATAAGGGAGAGGTTTTCGGCAAGGAGAAGAAAAATGGTTTTGATGCCCAAAAGGGTAAAATTTCGCAAGTCCCATCGCGGTCGAAGAAAAGGTAAGGCCACGCGGGGGAACGTTCTTTCTTTTGGAGAATATGGTTTGATTACCCTGCAGGCCTATTGGTTTACCGATCGTCAGATAGAAGCAGCCAGGGTGGCAATAATGCATTATCTTAAGGAAAGTGGAAAATTATGGTTGAGAATTTTTCCCGATAAATCGGTTACGGCAAAACCAGCTGAAACCAGGATGGGAAAAGGAAAAGGAGATGTAGACCATTGGGTTGCGGTGATAAAGCCGGGGAAAATTCTTTTTGAGTTAGCAGGAATTTCTGAAGACGTGGCGAAAGAAGCGTTCCGTTTGGCTGGACATAAACTACCATTTAAGACAAAGTTTGTTAAAAGATGAAGAAGAATAAATTGGGAGAACTGCGTGAGAAAACTGTGGATGATTTAGGAGAAAAACGCTCTTCTTTACGCAAGGAACTTTTTAATCTGAGAACAAAACAGAAACTGGGACAGTTGAAGAATTTTGGTTCTTTGGGACTGGTTAAACGGGATATTGCAAGAGTAGAGACAATCTTAGGAGAGAAAAAAAGAGATGAAAAAAAGAGGAAAAAGGAAGGAAAAGACCGGAGAAGTAATAAGCAATAAGATGGATAAAACTTGTGTTGTCCTCTTAAAAAGGATAACGACCCATCCTTTCTATAAAAAAGTAGTGAAAAAATATACAAAAGTTAAGGTTCATGATGAGAAAAATGAGACCAAAATTGGCGATAAAGTAAGAATTGTAGAGACGCGTCCTTTAAGTAAAGAGAAACACTGGCGGTTAGTGGAAATAATGAAGGGAAAATAGATGATGAGTGTGATGGGATTTTTTTGGGGCATAATATGGGTGGGATGTGTTATCGGCTCAGCACTTCTGGCGGGTCAGAAAAATAGAAGTGTTGCCCTGGCTATTTTAGGTAGTTTTTTCTTTGGCATCTTTGTTCTGGTATATTATATCGCTGTTAAACCTGTCGGCGAACCAAAAGTATTAAAAGGCAAAGATTTTATCGCTCAGATAACCGGAAGAAAAACGACCCAGGAAAAATTGAAGGAATTAAAGAAATTATTTGACCAGAAAATTCTGACCGAAGAGGAATACAAGAAAGCTAAAGAAATGGTAATTGAGAAAATATAGTTATTTAATCAATTTAAATAAATTAAATGATTCAACTGAATACTATTTTAGAGGTAGCGGATAATACCGGAGCAAAAAAAATCAGTTGCTTTGGAATTTTAGGAGGAACCAGAAAACGGTATGCTACTATCGGAGATATTATTATGGCTTCAGTAAAGGAAGCCATTCCAAATAGTGCAGTGAAGAAAAGGGAAAAGGTCAGAGCGGTAATAGTAAGAACAAGGAAAGCCATACGAAGACCGGATGGTTCGCTGATTCGTTTTGAGCATAATAGTGCGGTGATTATTGATGCGGCAAAGAATCCACGCGGGACCAGGGTCTTTGGACCGGTAGCCAGGGAATTGAGGGAAAAGATGTTTACTAAAATCATCTCCCTTGCTCCGGAAGTATTATGAAATTTCACTTAAGAAAAGACGATTTTGTCTCGCTCGGCAAAGGTAAGGATAAAGGAAAAAAGGGGAGAATTTTGGCTATTTTTCCTAAAGAGGCAACCGCTCTTGTAGAAGGAGTAAATTTTGTAAAGAAGCATACTCGCCCCAAGAAGGTTGACCGCCAGGGAGGTATTCTGCAGAAGGAGATGCCAATTGCAATTGCTAACCTCGCCTACTTCTGTTTGAAATGTCAGAAACCCGCAAAACTTGGGAGACGTTGTCTGGAGGATGGGACGAAGGTAAGGTTTTGCAAAAAATGTGGAGAAATTGTAAAATAGATATGGCACGACTTCTTGATTATTATCGGAAAGAGATAGTTCCCAAACTGAAGAAAGAGTGGAGTGTGAAAAATTCTCTTGCTCTTCCCGGGATTGAGAAGATTACCATTAACGTCGGTTTTAATAAAAAGAAATCCAGCCCCGAGATGGTTCAGGAGGTCTTGAAGGAATTATCTCAGATTACGGGTCAGAGGCCTGTTCTTACTTTCTCTAAAAGGGCAATTGCCGGTTTTAATTTAAGGAAAGGCGATACTGTTGGCTGTATGGTGACCCTGCGCGGGAACAGAATGTATGAATTTTTGGACCGTTTGCTTAACATTGCTTTGCCTCGGGTGCGGGATTTTCGGGGGCTCTCTCCGAACTCTTTTGATGGAAGAGGTAATTATACTTTGGGAATGTCGGAGCAAGTAATCTTTCCCGAAATTGACTATAATAAAGTGAAACAAATCTATGGAATGAATATTACCATTACCACTAATGCAGGTGAGAATGGAAAAGCCCGTGAACTTCTGAGATTATTTGGGGTTCCGTTTAAGGAGAACTGAATTTGGCAAAGAAATCACTAATTGAGAAGAATAAGCGAGAAGCAAAGTATAGTACACAAAGATATAATCGTTGCCAGAGATGTGGAAGGCCAAGAGGATACTATCGTAAATTTGGCTTGTGCAGGATTTGCTTTCGGGAATTGGCCTTAAGAGGAGAAATTCCCGGGGTAAGGAAAGCAAGTTGGTGAGAGAGTTCGGAAATTTCCCTTGCGGCACGTTTGATTTCCCCAGCGAGGAAATCTTCACTCTCATTCCTCCTTGCTCATCCTTCGGATACCGTGCCCGCTTCGTCGTCATGAAGGCACGCTGCGGAAAAATTCCGAACTCTTAGTGAAAAGAAAGGATAAAAATGGTTATGACAGACCCAATTGCGGATATGCTGACGAGAATCCGCAACCAAATCAACGTTTCCCATCAGGAGGTGGAGATTCCTTTTTCCAGGATTAAGGAGAAAATTGCCGGAGTACTGAAAGAGGAAAGATTTATTAAGAACTATAAAGTTCTTGTATTAAATGACCGCAAGTTTTTGAAACTTCAACTTATCTATCTAAAGAATGAAAAAAACAGAATTTCCGGTCTTAAGAGGATAAGCAAACCGGGATTACGACTCTATAACAAAAGAGGAAAGGTTGTTGTTAATAGGGGGATTGCCATTCTTTCCACCTCTTCGGGGGTTATGACTAATAAGGAGGCAAGGAAGCAAGGGATTGGAGGAGAGGTTCTTTGCTATATCTGGTAGAAAAAGGAGGAAATTAATGAAAAAAATAATGTTGTTTGGAATATCGGTGATTTTAGGGATAATGTTTTTTTCTTCTGTTCCTTGTATGGCGGGGAATGAAGGATATTTTTTTGGTGGTCCTTCTGAGAGAGCAATAGATGTACGTCTTGATTTGAACAAAATCAATGTTGGTAGTTATACTGCTCCGGATAAAGAAGAGGAAGCAGCACCTGTAAAAAAGACAACTTCTGAGAGGAGGCGGTGGTTCCGGAGGAGGAAGGTAAAGGAAGGACCGACTCCTGCAGAAATAACAAGGACGAAAACCGAATCTGCATTGGAGTCAAGTAAAAAGGCAAGTGTGTCCGCTAAAAAAGCAGAGGCCATTGCCGAGACCTCATTAGAAGTAAGCAAAAAAGCGGAAAGGACGGCAATTGAGGCATTGAATTGTGCCAAAAAGGCGGAAGCCGCTGCTAACAAGAGCATTGCCGCAGCGAATAGGGCGATTGAGGCGGCCAATAAAGCGGTGGTTAACACGAATAATGCCATTGATAAGATCAACGGATTAGCCGAAAAGTTAAGAAGGGAAAGGGAAGAAGAGAAAAAAAGGAAAGAGGTAAAAACTTATCGGGTTAAGAGAGGTGACTCACTGATTACAATTGCCGCCAAACCGAGTGTTTATGGGAATGGTTCTCTATGGAAAAAACTTTTCAATGCTAATCGAGACAAAATCAAAAATCCGAACATCATTCATCCAGGACTTCTTCTTAAAATTCCAAAATAAAAAATATAAGGGGGTGAAAGATGAAAAAAATAATATTCTTTTTTGTGGTAGTAATTTTAGGGGTAACCATTACCGCGGTTGTCTCTAATGCAGGCAATGAAGGTTACTTTGTGGGTAGTTCTTCTGAAGGTTTGGATGTTCCTAAACTTGACCTTGGCAGAATCAATACCGGCATTTTTGAGAAAAAGGAAAAGGCAACTATAAAAGAAGTTGCTGAGAGAGTAGCAAAAAGAGCGAGAAGATGTGTGGTCAAGAGAGGTGATTGTCTATGGAGAATTGCCGAAAAGGTCTATGGGAATGGTTTTCTATGGGAAAAACTTTTTAAGGCAAATCGCAGCAAAATTAGAGACCCAAACCTCATCTATCCCGGACAGATTCTTAATATCCCGTAAGGAATTAGGGGTCAGGTCTCCACATTTAATAAACGTAGTTGCCTGATTTATCAGGCGATTTAATGTCAAATGTGGAGACCTGACCCCATTTTTATGGATAAGCAACTCTTACTGAGAAATAACGACGAGGCCTTGTCCCTTTTTGGGAAATATGACGAGAATTTAAAAGTTCTTGAGGATAAATTAGGGGTGAGGATTACTGCACGAGGTTGCGAGATTTCTCTTAGCGGAGAAGAAAGAAAGGTAAAGGAATCCTTTCGTCTTTTGGAAAAAGCCATATCTTTGGTAAGAAAAGGGAGGATGGAGAAAGAGGCACTCTTGAGAATTTTGGAGGAAAACTCTTCCTTACCCAAACCCAACTTAATTGAAATTTCCTCTAAAAAAAGCAGGGTTTTTCCAAAATCAGAGGGACAGAGAAATTATTGCCAGGCGATGGAGAAATACGACCTGGTAATTTCCATTGGGCCGGCAGGCACGGGAAAGACATATTTAGCGGTAGCGAAGGCACTCTCTGATTTAAAGCAGGGCCGGGTCCAGAAAATCGTTTTGACCAGACCGGCCATTGAAGCAGGGGAGAAGTTAGGTTTTCTCCCCGGCGATTTGGAAGAAAAGATTCGCCCCTATCTCCAGCCACTTTATGATGCACTTTATGATCTGCTGCGCATTGAAGAACTGAAAAGATTATTCGCAAAAAGGGTAATTGAGATAATTCCTCTTGCCTATATGAGAGGCAGAACCCTGAATAACTCCTTTGTTATTTTGGATGAGGGGCAGAATGCAACGGCCGAGCAAATGAAAATGTTTCTTACCCGGCTGGGTTTTGATTCAAAGGTGGTCATTACGGGAGATATAACCCAGTCCGATCTTCCTGCAAATGCGACGGTAGGGTTGGTTGAAATACAATCACTTTTTAAAAAGATTGCGGGGATAAAATTTGTCTATCTTTCCGAAAAAGATATTGTCAGGCACCCTCTTGTTCGGGAGATTGTCAAGGCCTATGAGAAAAATATACGTGCGCAATCTGACAAAAACAAAGTTTGACTTAAAATTCCTTAAAACTGTTGTCAAAACTGTCTGTCACCTCGGAAGAATCAAACAGGAGGAAATTGGAATAATCCTCCTTGATGATCAAAAAATTCAAGAGTACAACCTTGAATATCGTGGTGCGGATAGACCCACTGACGTTCTTGCATTTCCCGTAGACGAGAAGATAGGGGAACTTTTTATCTCCCTGGAATCGGCAAGAAAACAGGCGCAGGTATATCGTCAATCGCTTAAAAAAGAGGTATCTCTTCTGGTCATTCATGGGCTTCTGCATCTCGATGGTTATAATGATACGACTCAAAAGGACAAAGCAGTGATGAGTAGAGAAGAGACCAGAATACTGAATTTATTATGAAAAGTTTAAGACGTTATTTTGTTACCGGATTAGTAGTTCTGATTCCTGTTGCGGTGACCATCTGGATTCTCTGGAAACTTTCTTTTCTTCTGGAAGGAATATTGGGC
>DAOVNU010000186.1 GCA_030630065.1 bacterium
CCTTCCCAAGGTTGAAGTCGCGGGTTCAAATCCCGTTTCCCGCTCAAGTTTCTTGAAGTAAGGGATTTGAAGGGGACGCTGTGCAACGAGTAAGGAGCACGAGATAGCGTCGGGTGCGAGTCAGTGAGCACCCTGACCGACGAACACAGTGAGGAGACCTCGGGTTATGAAACTGCGACGAGAAGGAGTAGTGAATGAGCGGGTGGCCGACCGGAGCGAAGCGGAGGCGCCAAATCCCGTTTCCCGCTCGATGAGGGCATTTATGAAAATTAAAAATTTACGGATTTTATCAATTCTTCTTATTCTTCTTTCCGGTTGTTCGATTCGGCTTATTCCGCCGCTGCGTAAAACCTATCCTAAAAAGGGCAGATACCATACGGTAAGAAAGGGAGAAAATCTCTACAGAATCTCTTTGCGCTACGGTGTCCCGGTAGAGGCAATTAAGAAATCTAATTATTTGAGAAACAATAGAATCCACACCGGTCAAAAACTATTTATCCCGGGGACTAAGAAGGTATCAGCCAAAAAGAAAAAAATTCGGGTTGCAAAAAAGGTTAAGAAAAAGCAGGTTATCGTTAAGTCGAAAAAAGGTGATTTCCTCTGGCCGGCAAAAGGAGAGGTCATCCGAAAATTTGGTAAAGGGAATAGCGGGATTAATATCCTGCTTCCTCCGGAAACCAAAATTATTGCCTCTAAAAAAGGTAAAATAAGTTTCTGCGGTTCTACTAAAAGTTATGGAATGACAATCATCATTGACCATCAGGATGGTTATTATACTATCTATGCGCATAATATAAAGACCCTGGTGGAAAAAGGAGAAAATGTGGTCAAGGGAAGCTCTATTGCCAGAATGGAAGGTAAAGAGGAAAGTTTTCTCCATTTTGAAATTAGGAAGGGAACGGATGCGGTAGACCCCATTCCCTACCTGGGAAATTAAAATGTTAAGCCGCGAGAGATTAGAGGCAGAAGAGGAAAAATCCCTGGCCGCCTACGGGATGAAAAGCAGGGAAAGCAGGGGAAGGAAGTATAAAGAAAATGAGCATCCTTTTCGTGGTCTTTTCCAGAGGGACCGCGACCGAATTATCCATTCTACGGCCTTCCGCCGCCTGGAGTACAAAACCCAGGTCTTTGTGAATCATGAAGGAGATTACTACCGCACCCGCTTGACTCATACGCTGGAGACCTCTCAGATTGCGCGCACCATTGCCCGGGCATTGGGACTGAATGAAGACCTCACCGAAGCAATTGCTCTGGCGCACGATTTGGGTCATACTCCTTTTGGCCACGCCGGCCAGGAAACCCTTTCCGAATTGATGAAGGATTTTGGCGGTTTTGAACATAATCGCCAGGGCTTACGGGTTGTGGATAAATTGGAGAAGAAGTATAAAGAATTTGATGGTCTCAACCTCACCTATGAATTGAGGGAGGGAATTATCAAGCATCATACCCTCTATGATTCGCCGGAAGATGGGGAGTTTGAACCGGAGAAGTCCCCTACCCTGGAATGTCAGGTGGTAAATTTATCCGATGAGATTGCCTATACCAGCCATGATCTGGACGATGGTCTTAAAGCAGGGCTAATCAACGAGAATGATCTAAAAGGGATAGAACTCTGGTCCTTCATTTATGATAAGGTGGCAGAAAAATGTTCCGAAGAAGAAAAGATAAGGTACGAGACAATCCGTTCCTTAATTAACCTTTTAGTAACCGACCTTATTGGCGAAACTGAGAGGAAACTAAAAGCGCTGCGGATTAGCTCGGTTGCTGAGGTCAGGGAAAGAGAAAACATTGTCTCGTTTTCTTCTACCTGGGAAGAAAAATATAATCTTTTGAAGCAGTTTCTTCTGGAGAAGATGTATCATCATTACCGGGTGATACGGATGGCGGAGAAGGCGCG
>DAOVNU010000129.1 GCA_030630065.1 bacterium
GAGATTAAAAAGCAGGTAGGAAGCGGCAAAGCACTCTGCGCTCTCTCCGGCGGGGTTGATTCCACAGTGGCGGCAGTTTTAGCCCATCAGGTCCTGGGAAATCGTTTACTCTGTCTCTTTATCGATGATGGGCTGATGAGAGAAAATGAAGCCAATGATGTGGCAAAAACGTTCAAGACCCAGGGAATCAAAACTAAAGTTTTAGCCGCCCAGAAAGAATTTTTCCAGGCCCTGAAAGGCATTGAGGAGCCGGAGGAAAAGAGAAAGATTTTTCGCAATACCTTCTATCAAACTTTGGGGTCAGCGGTTAAGAAGGAAAAAGCGGATTACCTTATTCAGGGAACGATTGCCGCCGACATCCTGGAAACAAAAAAAGGAATAAAAACCCAGCATAACGTTTTGGAACAGATTGGTTTTTCTCCCAAAAAATATGGTTTAAAAATTATCGAGCCCCTAAAAACCCTTTATAAAAATGATGTCAGGGAAGTGGCAAGGGCTCTGGGGCTGCCAAAGATACTCTCTGAAAGAATGCCTTTCCCCGGTCCGGGATTAGCCACAAGGGTTATCGGCGAGGTAACCCCGGAAAGAATAAAGATTGTGAGAAAAGCGACAAAGATTGTGGAAGAGGAAATAAAAAAATTAAAGCCGTTTCAGGCGCTTGCCGTTCTTTTCCAGGATAAAGCAACCGGAATCGTAAAAGGAAAAAGGCAGTTCGGTAACATTATCGCCATCCGCTCGGTTGAATCAAAGGATGCAATCACAGTCAAAGTCACAAAGGTTCCTTGGAAAATTTTGGAAAAAGTGGAAGAAAGGATTACAAAAGAAATTCCCTCAGTGGTAAAAGTCCTCTACGACTTGACCCCTAAACCACCGAGCACAATTGAATATATCTAAACGAGGAAAAAATGCTTAAAAAAATCGAATGTATCATTCAGCCGCAGAAGTTGGAGAAAATAAAAAGAGCATTCAGAAAACTTGGTGCAGACGGAATAACGGTAAGCGAAGTAAGAGGTTGTGGTCTCCAGAGGGGATATCAGAAAAAAGGGTTATCCTCTCGACCCATTCGTCTCTTACCTAAGGTTAAAATTGAGATTATTACCGAGGAGGAAAAAGTGGAAAAGATGGTGGAATCCATTCGTTCTTTAGCGGAAACTGGTGAGATTGGCGCCGGCAAAATCTTCGTGCTCCCGGTAGAGGATGCTCTCCGGGTAAGGACAAAAGAAACAGGAAGGAGAGCCATTGAATAAAGAAAAAAATCTCTGGCAGACAGTTTTACAACAACTGGATGAAACGGCAAAAAGAATAAACTTGGAGCCCTGGATTCACCAGAAATTACAGAAATCAAAGAGGGAATTGACCGTCTCCATTCCGGTAAAAATGGATAATAACTCGGTAGAAATTTTCACCGGTTACCGCGTGCAACACAACATCACCCGGGGCCCCGCCAAAGGAGGTATCAGATATTCCCCAGAAGTGACGCTTGATGAGATAAAGGCCCTGGCAATGTTGATGACCTGGAAATGCGCTATCGTTAATATTCCTTTCGGCGGAGCAAAAGGAGGCGTGGTTTGCAACCCCGGGAAAATGTCGGAAGAAGAATTAGAACGTTTAACCCGAAGATACACCTCCGAAATCATCTCTATTATCGGACCGGAGAGAGACATCCCCGCTCCTGATATCGCTACCAATAGCCAGACGATGGCCTGGATAATGGATACCTACAGCATTGATAAAGGGTATTCAGTACCCGGAGTAGTAACCGGAAAACCGATTGCAATCGGTGGTTCCGAAGGAAGAACTAAAGCCACCGGGAGAGGTGTGGTTTATACTCTTCTTAATACCCTCAAACATCTTGACCTGAATATAGAAGGGAGAAGGGTAGTCGTTCAGGGATACGGAAAGGTTGGTTCTGTGGTAGTAGACCTCCTTTTTAAAGAGGGATGTAGGATTATCGGAGTGGGTGAGATAGATGGCGCTGTCTATAAGGCGGATGGGCTCAATATCAATAAATTAAATAAACATCGAGAGAAATCCGGTTCAGTAGTAGGATTTAAAGAGGCAGATATCATAAGCAACAAGAAACTTTTAGAATTAAAATGCGACATTCTGATACCGGCGGCTTTGGAAAACCAGGTAACCGAAGACAATGCTTCCCGGATTAAAGCGAAAATTATTGTGGAGGCGGCTAACGGGCCTGTCACACCGGCAGCAGATAAAATTTTAAAGGAAAAGAAAATCTTTATCGTTCCGGACATTTTAGCCAATGCCGGTGGAGTTACCGTTTCCTACTTTGAATGGGTTCAAGGGTTACAAAGTTATTTCTGGACGGAAAGGGAAGTCAATCTAAAATTGCGGGATATTATAACTAAAGCTTTCTATAAGGTTTTAGAAATTTCTTTAAAGAAAAAGGTGCCAATGCGGATGGCAGCCCATATCCTGGCAGTGAATAGAGTTGCGGAAGCAACGAGGATTCGGGGATTATATCCCTAATTTACAAATGACCAAATATATCTTTGTTACCGGAGGAGTAGTTAGTTCTCTGGGGAAAGGTATTGCCTCTGCCTCTCTGGGTACACTTCTGGAGGCAAGAGGATACAAAATCGCCCTCCATAAGTTAGACCCTTATATTAACGTTGACCCCGGAACGATGAATCCATTCCAGCATGGCGAGGTTTATGTCACCGAAGACGGGGCTGAAACCGACCTGGATTTAGGTCATTATGAGCGTTTCACCTCACTTACGCTTTCCCAGAATAATAATTCTACTTCCGGGCAGGTCTACGATTCAGTGATTAAAGCTGAACGCAGAGGTGATTATCTTGGCGGTACAATCCAGGTTATCCCCCATATCACCAATGAGATTAAAAGAAGAATCAAAAAGGTTGCCAGAAAAGGAAAGGTTGACATCGTCATTACCGAAATTGGCGGAACGGTCGGTGATATTGAAAGTTTGCCATTTTTAGAGGCAATCAGGCAATTTCGTATGGATAAGGGAAGAGAAAACGTTCTCTACATCCATC
>DAOVNU010000182.1 GCA_030630065.1 bacterium
CATTGATGATGTCAATGACCGCATGATGTAGTTTTTCCAAACCATCCTTTTTTCTGGCATAAATCATACGGGTGATGACATCCTCCCCGTAACTAACTTGCCGGTTATGGGTTGCTTTGGTACCCAGAGTTTCACGGGTATTTAAATCCACCAATTGGGCGACAATGCTCGTTGTCCCAATATCGATAGCCACACCAAAATTTCTCTTTGAGGTATCACCCGGCTCGATCAAAACTATCTCGACAGTTCCATTGCGTTTACCTAAAAGAGCGGTAACCTTCCAATTGCTCTCCCGGAATAATCGTCCTATTTTCTTCACATTGGCCAGACCGGTTTGAACAATTGGTATCTCCAGTTTACGCCTGACCTCCCGATAGAGCCGTTCCAGATCACTAATATTATCCTTTAAAGTAGGGGGTGGGAGTTTAAGAAAAAGTTTGGTGGCTAAGGGGGAATGGGGAAAGATTTTTCTTTCCTTAATCTCAATCCCTTTTTCTACCTCTCCGGCTTTGCTGAAGAGCCCGGCTAACCGCTCAACCTTTGCTTCTTCGGTTAGGATTTGCTCCTTTCCTAACCTGGAACCAGGCGGTACTTCTATCTCAACATCGCTATGGATGGTGGAACGGCAGGCAAGGACATAACCTTTCTGAATCTCTTCCTTACTCAGCCGGCCACTGGGTTCAGAAACTACCTGCCCTTTTTTAACAATAACCTTGCATCTGCCGCAGATTCCTTCCCCACCGCAGGAGGAATTGATATAGACCCCGGCGGCGATAGCCGCATTCAGGATATCCGTCCCTTTCGGAACTTTAACTTTCTTATTATCGGGATGAAAGATAATTGTGCAATTAGCCATTTTTAATTAATTTTCCCACCGCATCTTCACAGACAAATACAATATCTTCCGTAGTAAGATAGTCACCGATACTGGAATCAAATAACACCTTGCAGGCCGGAGGAAATTCCTCATCTCCTCTGTAAATGATAAAGGTTATCGGAACTTTAGGAAAAACTAAAATCCTTACGGAAGAATCGCCAAAATCTGTTTTTGTTCCTTTTAAGGTGAAAGATGCCTCCAAAAGGAGAGAAGGTCTTTTTCCAAACACCTTCAAAAATGGTTTATGGACTCTATTTTCAAATACAGAGTAATAGAGATTCCCTCCGGGAATTTCTCTAAAGTCAATCAATTTATCCGAGAGTGGAGTTCCCTTGCTTCTATTTAAATAGTGGAGGATAATAATTTTCTCCCGTGAAGAAACCTCTTTATCATTGTCAATGTAGTGCGGAGGTCTTATATCCTCGCTAAAATTAATGTAGCTAATCTCCACCTCAGGTAAGTGAATGGAGTATTCCTGATTCAGATAATCTATTTTTATCCTTTCTTTGTTAAGAGTCGCTCCGCTTCTCTGAGAAATATTTCTTAAATCTATTCCTTTAAACTCTTCAATCGCCAATTTCAACGCAGAATCCATTTAACTATTTGACAAAATTAACAGAATTTTTTTTAAATTCATTGCAGATAACGTTTTGCGCATAAAAGAAGTTTTCCGAAGCAAAAATTTGGGTGAGTGCCATAAGGCACGAACCTTTTATGCCAGGTTAGGCGAAGTGCCGTTTAATAAATATGTTTCTTGGAATGTCTCTCATTTTTCTTTCTTTTTACACATCTTTTCTTTTAATACTTTGATGGTACGTAAACTTATTGCCTCACCTGATTTATTACCTATCTCCCGCTCTATCACCAGGCTCTGGTTGTAGTATTTCAAAGCCTCGTCAAAATGGTTTGTTAATTGATGAACTATACCGATCTGGTGCAGGGTTGTAGCCTCGCTAGTACGGTCACCTATCTCCCGCTCTATCACCAGGCTCTGGTTGTAGTATTTCAAAGCCTCGTCAAAATGGTTTGTTAATTGATGAACTATACCGATCTGGTGCAGGG
>DAOVNU010000061.1 GCA_030630065.1 bacterium
AAATTGGGATTGGAACCGATTAAAGGTTTGCTTGCTGAACTGGGCAATCCCCAGGAAAGATATAAAAGTATCCAGGTTACCGGCAGCAATGGCAAGGGTTCAACCGCCAGTTTCATTGCCAGCATTCTCACGGAAGCCGGCTATAAGGTTGGGCTTTATACCTCACCGCATCTTCTTGAGCCCACCGAAAGAATTGCTCTTTCCCGAAAACCAATTTCTCAAAGAAAATTTGCTTCCTTGATTACCAACCTTATTCCGGTAATTGAGAAAAGAGTGGCAGAAACCGGTATCCCTCTAACCTATTTTGAGGTGTTGACCGCCGCCGCTTTCCAATATTTTGCCGAAGAAAAGATTGATTTTCTCGTAGCAGAGGTAGGAATGGGGGGACGGCTTGATGCGACCAACATTTTGAAACCTCTGGCCTGTGTAATTACCCCTATTTCCCTGGAGCACACAGAATATTTAGGTCATACTCTGGCGGCGATTGCTCAGGAGAAATGCGGGATTATTAAAGAGGGTTCTCTTGTGGTATCCTCCCCGCAGAGAGGAGAGGTTATTTCTGTCATTAAAAAAGAATGTAGAAAAAAAAGTGTTCCTTTGTATTGGATAGAACGACGCGGGCGTCATAAATGTCGCTCCTACATTGGAAAATTCCAGATAGAGAATGCTCTTGTTGCAGAAAAAACAATTGAATCGCTTGCCTCTTTTGGTTTTCGGATAAAGAAAAGGGATATTAAAAAGGGGCTGCTCAAAACAAAAATTTCCGGTAGATTACAGATTTTTTCCAAAGAACCTTTAATTATCTATGACGTGGGGCACAATCCAGGGGCGGTCAGAGCTCTTTGCGAATCCTTGAAAGATATTTCTCCACAAAAATATATTTTTATCTACGGCTGTCTGAAAGGAAAGGATGCGCAACAAATAATCAAGACGATTGCCCCGATTACAAAATTCCTCATCTTAACCAAACCCAAAAGCAAATGTGCAACAGAGCCGGAAGAACTGCTGCAAATTGCCAAAGAAGTTTTGCCGGAAAACGAAATCAAAGTAATCTCTAATCCAAAATCGGCTTTGAGATTTGCTCTTAAATACAAAAAAAAGGAACCGACCTGTATCTTTGGCTCCTTTTATCTTGCCCCCTCTTTCAAGGATTTATTCCGCCCTTAAATCTTCTACCTTTTGTAAACTGGAAAGATAGAAGGAAAGGTCTTTTCTGCCTCCCTTCTCCACCTTGGTGAAGCGAATTCCTGTGTCGTAGCCGGAGCGAAATGCCCTTTTCTTGGTCCAGACGACTGTGCTTAAGGTACGAATGGGGGTCTTGCGGTCCGGGGCATAAATATCAACCGCTAATGAAGTTCCCAGTTCAAACCTCTCTTTGGTTACAATCCTGATGCCGCTTCCACTAATATCCTTACTCAGAGACAAACGCATAACATCTTCAACCAGACCGGCAAGAGGTTCATTCTTCCCGGGGTTTTTGCTCTTTTTTTGATAACGAATGGAAAAAGGGATGCTCACCCGAATAAATCTTCTTCTCTCTTTTCCGTTGTAGCTTTTTTTCATTTATCGGTATGGATGTCATTGCGAACGAACAAAGTGAGTGTGGCAATCCCTCGCTTCTTTGAGATTGCCACGTCGCTACTCGCTCCTCGCAATGACAATCAAGGTAGCGGGGACGATGGGATTCGAACCCACGATCACCGGATCGACAGTCCGGAGCCTTAATCCACTGGGCTACGTCCCCATAAATATAGTCATTCTGAAGCGTTAGCTGAAGAATCTCTCTTTTCAGAGAAGTGTGAGACCCTTCCCCCGCCTCAGGCGGACTCAGGGTGACACTTCGTGTCAATTCTGTGGGCGAGACAGGGCTTGAACCTGTGACCTTCTGCGTGTAAGGCAGACGCTCTCCCAGCTGAGCCACTCGCCCTTCTCTTTTTAACAACATTTTAACCTTTTTCTTCCCTCCTTGTCAAAAAATATTCTTTTATGGTAATATAGAAAAGGAAATTATTGGCCCCATCGTCTAGGGGTTTAGGACGGGTGGTTCTCAGCCATCAAGCAGGGGTTCGAATCCCCTTGGGGCTACAGGAAAGAAAAAGGTAACAGGAAAGAGAGGTTATTATGGCACATAAGAAAGGACAGGGAGCAAGTCGCAATGGTCGGGATAGCGCCGGCCGGAGGTTAGGAGTAAAGCGCTTTGGCGGGCAGGTGATTACCGCAGGAACTATTTTAGTACGCCAGCGGGGAACGAAATTCAAACCGGGCCGCAACGTTGGTATTGGTCGGGACGATACCCTCTTTTCCTTAATTGATGGTACAGTTTTCTTTAAGGGAAGAAGCGTAAGCGTAATGCCATGATTGACGCTTCCGATGGATAAAAGGAAGATATCGGTAATCGTCTTTGTAGTACTGATATTTTCTGCTAGATTAATTGCGGATTTTTTTCATATGGAACAACAGATATTTTTGGCAATAATCGGAGCCGCTTTTGGTATCTACCTGTTCTTCCAGGGATTCGCCTTCCTGAATCGTAAAAGATTAATTCAAAATATCCCCACCTCCAAAATAAATGCTCTGGCTTTGGGTTTAGTAGAAGTAATTGGCCGCGCCCTTCCTTCCACTCCCAAACCTTTCAAAAGTCCTTACGCTAAAGCCAACTGCGTCTTTTACCATTATCGGGTTCAGCAGTTTGTCCGCAGACAGCGCAACAGTGGGTGGAAAACAATTTCGGAGGGCTCCTCCGGAGTTCCCTTCTACGTTGATGATGGCACAGGTAAAGTTCTGGTGGACTCGAAGGGGGCAGAGATTCATTTAGAGACCAGGTATATTTCCTCTTCGCCGGATGGAAAGGGGAGCGTGATTAGTCCCTGGATGGCCAGCACCGCCGGCAGCGGGGCGATGAGGTATATCGAAAAATACATTATGCCTAATGAGAACGTTTACGTTCTGGGAACGGCTAAAAAGAGCCGGGATTATATTGCCGAGCGTCAGGGAAAGGTAGAAAAAAGGATTTCTAACTGGATGGAGGACAAAGAAAAGATAAAAGAGTTTGACGCTACCGGTGATGGGTGGCTTGATGACGTTGAATTTTTTCAGATGAGACAGAAGGCGGAAGCGGACGTAAGCAAGGAGGAAGGAAAGGAAGAGGCGAAAAGGGATTTGACAGGGCTTGCCGATGTTATCATTGGTAAAGGAGAGGAGAAGAATTTCATTATCTCTGACAAAAGCGAGAAGGAAATTACCTCTGCCTTAAAAGGCAAAACCTTCCTTCTTATTTTCGGAGGAGCGGCCTTGACCCTGGCGATGGTCATTTACCTTCTTACCAAGTTTCATAAATAAGGAGAAAATATGAATGTGGGATTAATTGTTTTTTTGGTGATTATCGGTTTTTTGATTATTGGGCTTATCGGTTACTTTATTACCATCTATAATGGTCTTGTTCATCTGCGGCGCAATGTTAAAAAGAACTGGAGCAATATTGACGTTTTGCTTAAACAGCGGCATGACGAATTACCCAAATTGGTAAGTGTCTGCGAAGGATATATGAAGTATGAGCGCGAGACCCTGGAAAAAATTACCTCTTTGCGCACCAGTTTTTTGAATACCAAAACGGTGGAGGAAACGGCACGTTTGGAAGGGCAATTAACCGGTGCCTTGAAAAGTTTATTTGCCGTAGTGGAGAGGTATCCTGACTTAAAAGCCGACCAGCGTTTTGCGCAATTACAGGAAAGAATCAGTTTCCTGGAAAATCAGGTTGCCGACAGAAGGGAACTCTACAATGAAAGCGTTACAATCTATAACATCAGGATTAATCAGATTCCGGATAAGTTTATTGCCGATGCCTGTAACTTTACCGGAAGCGAACTTTTCAAAGTAACCGAAGAAGAAAGAAAAGACGTGAAGATTGATTTTAACTTTCCGAAATGATTTTTGGCACAGGTATTGACATTGTTGACATTAAAAAAATGAAAAGAACAATAGAAAAATGGGGGGAATCTTTCAACAACAAAATTTTTACTCCCCGGGAACTTAACTATTGCTACCAAAAAAAAACTCCTTTTCAGCATCTTGCGGCAAGGTTTGCGGCTAAAGAAGCATTTCTTAAGGCATTGGGAAGGGCTGAGAGGTCAGGGATTAGATGGAAGGAGATTCAGATTAATAGTAAAGAAGGCGGTCAGCCCTTCTATCGGCTAAAAGGTTCGGTTAACTCCTGGGTAAATAGAGAGAAAATAAGACCATTCTTAACCATTTCCCATACCGGGAATTACGCTATTGCCCATTGCCTTTTAGAAAAATGAAACTTCCTTCTATTTTACTCGGGAGAAAATTGGATTCCCATAAAGGGGACTATGGACATCTATTGGTGATTGGCGGCTCTCCCGGGCTCACGGGAGCGACCGCTCTTTGCAGTTTATCGGCTCTCAGGGCTGGTGCCGGATTGGTAACCTTAGGTATCCCGGAAAGTTTAAATCCCATTCTTGAGGTGAAGTTAACAGAGGTAATGACCAAGCCCTTACCAGAGACCAAAGAGAAAACCGTTTCTCTAAAAGCATTGCCTACGGTCTTGGAATTTTCTAAAAAGATAGATGCTTTTGCCATTGGTCCCGGGATTTCTACGCAAAAGGAAACGGCAGATTTTCTGCTCAATCTCCTGCCTCAAATTGATAAACCAACTGTTCTGGATGCCGACGGACTCAATATTCTGGCAAAAGACATTTCTGTTTTAAAAAAGATTAACGCCCCTTTTATCCTTTCCCCTCACCCCGGAGAGATGGCGCGGCTTGTTAAAAAACCTCTTTCCGAGATTCAGAAGAACCGGGAAAAAATTACCCGGGATTTTGCTGGCGCATATCGGGTTGTACTTGTTTTGAAAGGGTCTAAAACAATTGTTGCCGACCAAAAAAATACCTACATTAATCATACCGGCAATCCCGGAATGGCAACTGCCGGGAGTGGTGATGTACTTACCGGTATTATTGGTGCTTTGCTTGCGCAGGGTTTAAGTAGTTTTGAAGCAGCAAAATTTGGTGTTTATCTGCACGGTTTGGCCGGGGACCTTGCCGCTCAAAACAAAGGAGAAATTTCCCTTATCGCCAGCGATATTCTCGAGAAATTACCCGAGGCATTCCTTACTTCTTCAGATTTTCTGCAATCTGGACAAAACTGATGGCAATGGTGAAAAGTAAGCAGATGCCGGTAAATCTCACGTAAGACAGTGGAAGAAGACCATAGAAGCGCGTCCCGGTTATTTTAGCGATTATCCCGGCGAACAAACTTAAGCCAGCAAGAGCAAATAAATACTGACAGCAGAGGGGAAATTTACATTTCATCTTTTCTCACCTCCCGTAACAGTTTTTTTAAATCAAGTTTATTATACCACATTTTATATCTTTTGACAAGAAAAACAAAATATTCTATACTGGTTAAAACATAAAAGAAAGGAGAAAAAATGTTAGTGACAGGCAAAGAGTTAGTAGGGAAAGCAG
>DAOVNU010000175.1 GCA_030630065.1 bacterium
CCCCCACAAGAACAGTTCTTTTTCTTGCTACTTGAACTCATATTATCGGACGCAAGGGAATTGACACCTTTCTCCAGAGACACAGCAGAAATATAGCAACATTCAAGAAAAAGGTTATCGAGCCCATTAAGATAAAACTTTTTATCGGTTTGCACCTCTCCAGTAAAAGTAATGAGTTGCGAATCTGGCATAATAGTGAAGAATTTTATTACCAACGTTACTTTGCCCCCTTTGGGAAAAAATTCAACAATTACGCTGCTGAAATCCAGAAAAACTTAAGGTTGCCGGAAGAGGTTTTAATTAACGGCATTAGCCCCAAAAAAGGGTTGGATTGGTCCTCTTTCATGCCGGAACCAATAAAAACGGACGGAGAACTTGTTCTTTTGACTGGCACCCCCGCTCTCTCCCTGGTTACAATTAATGACAATAGAAATCTTGTTGATACCCCCCTGGATAGTTTTTCTTCTCTCAATATTCCTTACCTTACCGAGCAGATTAAAGTTATTACCTGTCTCTTGCAAAAAGCGCTCAATGACCCTGAACTATTTCCCGCTTCGGAAATGGTTCTGAAGGATAAGTTGCAGACCCTTCGTGGAAAGATTGTAACCTTCAATCCGCAGAAAAGTTTTGTTCCCAGTGAACCGGTGAAAGGGGCGCTTGCGGTTCCCAGATTTTTGAGTATTGCAGGAAATAGCGTCCAGAAATCCTATCTTGGCGTCCGCGGAGAAAATATTGAATTGACCGATGAAAAGGGAGAGTTTGAAACTTGCCAGATTCCCTCCTCCTCAGAACAACTGACTTTAGAGGCCTATTTCCTGGACCCTTCTTCAGGGGAAATCATCCTTGCTCCTGATATGGGGGTTAATGGCGATGAGCAGTATCCGATGACGGTAAAGATGTCCTGGAAATACCAGGAATGGACGATTGTCCTCTTCCCCTGCATTGCCACCAACATCTATGGCTTGATTGACCCGCGCTATCTCACCCAACTGGATAAGATTGATGTTTTTGATCGAGCCAATTCCATCCCGGATAGTTACGGTTATTCCATTATCGGGGCAAGACCCTGGGAATGGACCTCTTACGTGGAACCGGTAGGAGTAGTTTTCTCTAAACCGGATACACGTATAAAAATTATTGGGGAGGCGGGACCTTTAGGAAAAAGATTACTTTTCCTAAATTCTCCTTCCTCTATTTCCAAGGAGGAGTCCGAGGGAAAAGGATTCTTGATTAAAAAACCTAACAGCATCATCAATTCCTCTTTCCAAGCCGCTTCAGATACAATTCATCTCAATGAATTTCGGATGAAAAACTTCGAAAGATACGGAATAACCAATGACCGTTTAAAAGAATTACATCAGGAGGCAACCGCTTACCTGAAAAAAGCAAAAGAGGCAAGAGAAAAGAAGGACTGGGAAAATTTTGTTAAGTATTCTCGGGCGGCAAGTGGAGTTGAATCACGTGCCTATCCTGACGTAAAGGGGACGGCCAATGATGTAATTAAAGGACTAATTTTCTATTTCCTCTTGCTTTTGCCTTTTGCCTACTTCAGCGAAAGATTATTTTTCGGTTTCCCTGATATCAAGAAGCAGATTGCCGGAGTTTTCGCTATCTTTCTGCTCATTTATTTCATTATGCGCCTGGTCCATCCCGGTTTCAAACTCACCAACGCCCCTGAAATGATTCTTCTGGCCTTTATCGCTTTGGCACTTTCCTTTATTGTGCTCTCAATCGTTACCTCTAAATTTGAGGAGTTAATGGATAAGGCAAAGAAGGAAAGGGCCAAGGTTTATGAAACGGATGTAGGTAGAATTGCCGCTACCGGTGCTGCTTTTGGTTTAGGGATAGCCAATATGAAACGAAGAAAACTACGTACCACTCTTACCGCTATAACTCTCATTCTCTTAACGTTTACCGTTCTTTCCTTTACTTCCATTAAATCCTACCTTTGCTTCAATCAAATCCCTCGTCCCAATAAAGCTTCCTACGAAGGAGCTTTAGTCAGGGATAGAACCTGGTCTCCTTTAGAGGAACCGGCCTATGATTATGTACGGGCTGAATTTA
>DAOVNU010000006.1 GCA_030630065.1 bacterium
GAGGGGCTCGAAATATAATTTGTTTGATGTATCATAGTCGGTAGAAACGGTTTCGGGGTTGCAGTTAACCATAATGCTGTCTATCCCTTCTTCTCGTAGCGCATAGGAGGCATGGCAACAGCAGTAATCAAACTCTATCCCCTGACCAATTCTATTTGGTCCCCCACCAAGGATAAGAACCTTTTTATTAGAACTAACATAGGACTCATTAACCGGTTCGTACGTGGAATAATAGTAGGGCTGAACGGCTTTAAATTCGCCTCCGCAGGTATCAACTAATTTAAAAGCCGCCTGAACTTTTTTATTTTTTCTAAAGGAACGAACCTTCTCCTCAGTGCTATCTACTAAATGTGCCAGTTGTTTGTCCGAGAAACCGTTTTCTTTTGCCCTTCTGAGTAATTCTGAAGATATAATATCCTTTGAATTTTGAATTTTGAATTTTGAATTTTGAATTTTTATTTCCTCCTCCATTTCAACTAATTGCTTCATATTATCCAGAAACCATGGGTCTATCCGGGAAAGTTCGTAAATCTTCTCTACTGAAAGTCCGGCTTTCAATCCATAACGAATATAAAATAACCTCTGCTCATTGGGGAGCTTTATCTTTTTTTTAATGAGTTCCAAATCTTTCTGTGACTCTTCGGGGATATCTTTACCGTCGGCACCGAATCCATAACGAGAGGTTTCTGTGGAACGGATTCCTTTCTGAAAGGCCTCCTTAAAATTTCTCCCGATGGACATTGCTTCACCCACCGCCTTCATCGAAGTATTGAGCACCGCTTCTGCTTCAGGAAACTTCTCAAATGTGAAACGGCAGATTTTAAAGACACAATAATCAATTGTGGGTTCAAAGAATGATGTGGTCTTTCCGGTAATTTGATTCATAACTTCAGGAAGAGTCAAGCCCACTGCCAATTTTGTTGCCACCCTGGCGATGGGGAAACCGGTAGCTTTGGAGGCAAGAGCGGAACTGCGCGATAACCGGGGATTAACCTCAATGATTACAATATGCCCATTGTCCGGATTCTGACCAAATTGGATATTTGCTCCGCCTCCGGTAATTCCAATCGTTCGTATTATCTTCCTGGATAAATTAACGAAATTGGCATATTCCCCGGAAGTTAAGGTTTGCGCCGGTGCCACTACAATGCTATCGCCGGTATGCACGCCCATAGGGTCTAAGTTTTCCATTGAGGTGACCATAATGACGTTATCCACGCAATCTCTCATTACCTCAAACTCTATTTCCTTCCAGCCCAATACCGATTGCTCCACCAAAACCTGGCTAACAGGACTCATCTCTATTGCCTTTGCCAGATAAACCTTGAGCTCCTCCTTATTGTAAACGGTGGAACTTCCAGCACCTCCCAGACAATAAGCGGGTCTGAGAATTAAGGGGAATCCTATTTTTCTACCAATCTTCATTCCTTCTTCTACGGAAGTAGCAATTCCGCTTTGAGGAACGTCAATGCCAATTTCCTGCATTGCTTTCTTGAAAAGTTCTCTGTCTTCAGCCCTGGCAATAGCTTCTACACTGGCACCAATGGACTCGACACCGTATCTTTTCAGGATACCCTCTCTTCCCAGGAAGGTTGCCAGATTCAAGCCGGTTTGTCCCCCTAAAGTAGGGAGGATAGCATCCGGTCTTTCCTTTTCAATGATTTTAGTCAAAATTTCCACGGTTAACGGCTCAACATAAGTTTTATCGGCTAATTCAGGGTCGGTCATAATGGTCGCGGGATTTGAATTCACCAGAACTATTTTATAGCCCTCTTCCCTTAAGGCCTTACAGGCCTGGGAGCCGGAATAATCAAATTCACAGGCCTGTCCGATAATGATTGGACCGGAACCAATCATCAAAATTTTCTTGATGTCTTTTCTCTTAGGCATTAGGAGTTCCTTTAATTTTATCTATAAATTCCGCAAGAACAGGATTTACTTCACCAGGACCGGGAGAGGCAGGATAAAATTGGCATCCAAAAACTTTCAGTTTCCTGTTCCGGATTCCTTCTACACTCTGGTCATTTATATTACGCCAGGTAATTTCTATATTCTTTCCTTTGAGTGAACCTTCGTCTATTCTACAACTGTGATTCTGCACCGTGATTTCTCCTTTAAGGGAATCTGGTTTTAAAACAGGGTAGTTTAAACCATGATGTCCCAGAGTCATTCTCTCTATCTTTGCTCCCATCGCCATCGCTAATACCTGGCAGCCGGTCCCTAATCCAAACATCGGGATTTTACCTAATAATTGCTTTACGGTATTGACTACAATGGGTAGGTTCTTATCTTTCTCGGGACCATCTGAGATAATAAGACATTTTGGAGAAAGTTTTAATAAATCATAATATTTTATATTATAGGGAAGGAGTTTAATCCGACAGCCCAAACTTTTAAGTTGAATGAGGATGCTATTGGTAACTCCAATATCAAGAATGACTGTTCTCATGCCCTGATAACTTAAATCGGTTATCTTTTTGACTGAGATTTTCTTAATGAAGTCCGGTTCCTCGTTCTTTGCCTTCTTAATTTTCCTTTTCAAAGTAGAAGGATTAAAATCCAGTGTGGAAAATATTCCGAACTGTTCTTCATTATTGCGAAGTTCAACCATAAGTGTCCTGGTATCGATTCCTTCCATAGCCAGAACCTTTTTCCTTTTCAAAAAAGCGCTAAAGCTTTCTTCCGCTTGCCAATTACTGGTGATACGACTTTTTTCCTTGATGACCATACAGTTAATCCAGCATTTTTTACTTTCACTAAACTTTTTAGCCGCGCCGTAGTTACCAATCAGAGGATAGGTCATCACGATAATTTTACCGGCATTGGCGGGATTGGTCATCACCTCTTGATACCCAACAACACCGGTATAAAAGGTAACCCAGCCGGGCCTTTCCCCTTCCACTCCGATAGACCTTCCCTCATATACGGAACCATTCTCAAGGGCTAATATTGCTCTCATAATTTTACTTCTAATCCCTTTCCTTTAAGATACTTTTTTACATCCCTTACGGTGTATTGATGAAAGTGAAAGATAGAGGCAGCAAGAGCGGCCTCTGCTTTACCTTCGGTTAAAACAAGCCGGATATCCTCCAATGTTCCTGCTCCCCCGGAAGCAATAACCGGAATCTTTACGCTTTCGGCAATTTTTCTGGTAAATTCAATGTCATAACCTTCTTTGGTGCCATCGGCATCAATGCTGGTTACCAGAAGTTCACCGGCTCCCGATTCTTCAACTCTTCTCGCCCACTCAACCACATCAATCCCCGTTTCAGTACTGCCACCCCGCACATAAACTTCAAATCCGGATTTTATTTTATTTGATTTTTTGCCATCAATGGCAATGATAATTGATTTCTTTCCGAATTTTTTAGAAATTTCCTCAATAAGATAAGGGTTTTTTACTACAGCGGTATTAACTGAAATTTTGCTTGCTCCTGCCTTCAGGATGGGCTCAACGTCAACTAAATCCTTAATCCCTCCGCCAACGGTAAGAGGGATGTTGATTACCCGGCTTACCTTTTTTATCCAATCTATTCGGGTCTTTCTTTTTTCGGTAGTAGCGGCAATATCCAGAAAAGCAATTTCATCCGCTCCCTGTTTTTCGTAGGTAATCGCAGCTTCTGCGGGGTCTGCCGCATCTTTAATCTTGACAAAATGTACTCCCTTAACCACTCTGCCATCTTTAATATCCAGGCAGGGGATAATTCTTTTTATTGCCATTTCTCCTCCCATTAGTTTACTTTATTAAATAAAAAATATCAATTTATTGCACTAATTTTTACTTTTCTAAAATATGCTTACCCGTCTTTTTCGGGACAGGTATGGGATAGTTCCCGTTGAAACAAGCGGTGCAAAAATTTTTTTTGGGTAAAGGCATTGCCGCCAGCATTCCTTCTAAACTTAAATAGGAAAGAGAATTTAAACCGATAAATTTTCTGATTTCTTCCAGCGAATGAGAAGAAGCAATGAGTTCTCCTTTACTGGAAAAGTCGATTCCATAGAAGCAGGGAAATCGGTGGGGAGGGCAACTAACTTTCATATCTATTTTTTTAGCTCCGGCGCGCCTTAAACTTTGTATTCTTGACCGTGCAGTAGTTCCTCTTACAATTGAGTCCTCTACAACGGTTATTCTTTTTCCTTTCAGTAATTCCTTGACCGGATTGAGTTTAATTTTGACATCCAGATTTCTGATTTCCTGCCTGGGTTGGATGAAGGTTCTGCCGATATAGTGGTTTCTAATCATCCCGTATTCAAAATTAATTCCTGACTTTTGGGCAAAGCCCAAAGCGGCATAATTGCCTGAATCGGGGATGGGTATAACCAAATCGGATTTAACCGGGGACTCCCGATAAAGTTTTCCCCCCAATCTTTTTCTGGTCAAATAGACGCTTTCTCCGAAAATTTTAGAATCAGGTCGGGCAAAATAAACAAATTCAAAGATGCACAAAGACGGCTTAGTTTTAGGAAATGGTTTTATAGAACTAGTTCCGTTTTCATCGATGATTAAAATCTCGCCCGGTTCGATTTCTCTGATATATTCTGCCTGAATGATATCCAGGGCACAGGATTCGGAAGCTACTACCAGGGAATTATTCAATTTTCCCAGGCAGAGAGGTCTAAAACCATTAGGGTCCCTTACCGCAATCATTTTCTTTCTGGTAATTAAAAGGAGACAATAAGCACCTTTTATCTGGAGAAGTGCTTCAGTCAATCTGTCAGAAAGTGACTTTTTTGTGGAGTGAGCCATAAGGTGAATGATAATTTCTGAATCTGCTGTGGTCTGGAAAATGGAGCCCTTCTTTTGCAGGGTGTCCCGCAGTTCTTTGCTGTTAACCAGATTTCCATTGTGCGCAATGGCAATCTCTCCATAAGGAGAATTCGCCAGGAATGGCTGGGCGTTTTTAAGAAGAGAGGAGCCGGTAGTAGAATAGCGAACGTGACCAATTGCGGCTTTCCCTTTAAGCGCAATGAGAGATTGATGATTGAAGACACTGGAAACAAGCCCCATCCCTTTATGGCTGTAAAGTTTTTTATTATCGGAACTAACTAATCCGGCGCTTTCCTGTCCGCGGTGTTGAAGGGAATAGAGTCCTAAATAGGTAAGCTCCGAAGCATTGGGATGACCGTATATTCCAGATATTCCGCACATTTTAGAATCTCATTTCAATCCCTTTTTTTTGCAGGAATTCTTTTGTCTCTTTTAGAGAAAATTCTCCGTAATGAAAGATGGAAGCGGCTAAAACCGCATCGGCCTTTCCTTCTGCAAATGCCTGGTAGAGATGCTCCGGGTTGCCGGCACCTCCGGAGGCAATTACCGGGATATTAACTGTCTCCGAGACAATTCTGAGAAGGGGAATGTCATATCCTTTTTTAGTTCCGTCTCTATCCATTGAGGTCAGGAGAATTTCTCCCGCCCCTAACTTTTCTACCTCTTTTGCCCAGGCGATAACGTCAAGATTCGTTGGTGTTCTTCCGGAATTTATATATACCTGCCAGCTTGAGTTTTGAATTCTTTTAGCGTCAATCGCCACCACAATACACTGACTGCCGAATGTTTCGGAGGCCTGCCTGATTAGTTCAGGATTCTTGACTGCGGAGGTATTGATGGAAACCTTGTCCGCTCCACTTTTAAGGAGCATTCTGATATCTTCCAAGTTTTTTATTCCCCCGCCCACGGTCAGGGGAATAAAAACCTGTTCAGCCGTTTTGGCTACTATATTTAGGATGGCCTTTCTCTTCTCAATGGTAGCGGTGATGTCCAGAAAAACTATTTCATCTGCCCCGGCCTGGGAATAGAAGGTGGCATTTTCTACTGGGTTTCCCGCATCTCTCAAATTGAGAAAATGAATTCCTTTTACCACTCTCTTGTCTTTGACGTCAAGACAGGGAATAATCCTTTTAGCTAACATTTTTCTACCAATTTAACAAAATTCTTAAGAAGTTGTAAACCAATTTTCTGACTTTTCTCAGGATGGAACTGGACCGCAAAGACGTTCTCTTTGCAAATAACAGAGGGAAATTCTAAACCATAGAAGGTGGTGGCAGCAATTACCTTCTTATCCTCTGGCTCTCCATAGTAAGAATGGACAAAGTAAAAATAAGAGTTGTTAGGAATCCCATTGAGAATTTTGAATTTTGGTGTCATTGCGAGCGAACAAAGTAAGTGCGGCAATCCCTCACTTTTTTGAGATTGCCACGGCACTTCGTGCCTCGCAACGACTTCGTCGGATTGCTTCGCTATCGCTCGCAACGACTTCGTCGTTTTGAATTCTGCCTGGTTCCAGCCCATATGTGGAACCTTCAATCCCGGAAAATTGAATCTTTTTACCTTACCCTTAATGATGTTTAAACCCTTGCAATTGCCCTCTTCACTTTCGGTAAACAGGAGTTGGAAGCCCAGACAAATCCCTAAAAAGTATTTTTTAAGTTGGATAACCTCCGAAAGAACCGGTAGCAAATTTAGGTCCGTAAGATTGGACATCGCCCTGGAGAATGCTCCCACTCCCGGGAAAACTATTGCCTCCGCTTTTCTTATTCTTTCACTATCTGCAGTGATTTCTACCTTGCCTCCAACCTTTTCCAGTGCTTTGGAAACACTCCTCAAATTCCCCATCCCATAATCAATTATCGCAATCATAAATTTTTTAACCCTGTTTTTTCTCTTTATCCCCTCAAGGTGAGGAAACTTTTCGCAGCGTGCTTTTCACTAAAGACTATGGTAGTTGCGCAGTAATCATAAGTGGAGGCGGATAGACAAATCTTAACAAGACAGAGGAAAGAAGCCAAAACTGACCGATAGAGACCTCCTTGATTCTCTTGTGAGAGAATTTTGGAGTGTCTACCTCTGTTCTTGTTGTAGATTTGTATCCGTTGTAGCGTAGATGCGGAGCAAGCTACCATTGGCTAATTGACCCCACCGCAAGGGAAATTTCCGAACCTCCTTACTCCCACTCAATGGTACTGGGGGGCTTGGAACTTATGTCATAGACGATGCGGTTAATTCCAGATACTTCATTAATAATGCGATTGGAAATTTTTCCCAGTAAAGAGGCAGGTAGTTTTGCCCAATCGGCGGTCATTCCGTCGCTGCTGGTAACCGCCCGGAGAGCAACGACATTTCCATAGGTTCTTTCATCGCCCATTACTCCCACGCTCTTTACCGGGAGCAAAACAGCGAATGCCTGCCAGACCTTATTATAAAAATTACTTTTTTTTAATTCCTCGATTAAGATCTTATCCACTTCTTGCAAAATAGTCAATTTCTTTTCGGTGATTTCCCCCAGGATACGTACCGCCAGGCCCGGACCAGGAAAAGGATGCTGGCTAAGAATTTCCTCCGGAAGCCCCAGTTCCTTTCCTATCTCTCTAACCTCGTCTTTGAAAAGTCGATTGAAGGGCTCAATCAATTTCAGGTTCATCCTTTTGGGTAAACCTCCAACATTGTGATGACTCTTGATGATGGACGATGGACCTTTAGAAGGGGACCGACTTTCAATGACATCCGGGTAAAGTGTTCCTTGTGCAAGATATTTTAAATTGCCAATCTTCTTTGCTTCTTTTTCAAAAAGTTTGATAAATTCTTTTCCGATGATTTTTCGTTTTTTTTCCGGGTCAACAACACCTCTTAGTTTTTTTGAGAAAGGTTTTTTGGCATCCACATATTTGAAATTTAACCGAAATTTTTTCTGAAAAATTTTTCTAACCTCTTCAGGTTCATTCTTCCGCAGGAGACCGTTATCGACAAAGATAAAGAATGCCTTTTCCCTGATTGCCCGATGAAGGAGAAAGGCCAACGTGGAGGAATCAACACCTCCGCTTAAAGCGCATAATACATAATTTTTGCCGACTTTTTTTCTGATTTCATCTATCTTCTGGTTAATGAAGGACTTTAGCGTCCAGTTACCAGAACAATTGGCGATATTATAAAGGAAGTTCTTAATTATTTCCTCTCCCTTTGGTGTGTGCGCTACTTCAGGATGAAATTGAACTCCGTATAAGTTTTTTCCCGGTTTAGCCATTGCAGCAATAGCCGAATTAGTGGTATGCCCAATTACTTTGAAATTGGTTGGCAATTTATCTACTTTATCTCCATGACTCATCCATACGGTAAGTTTTTTACTCATTCCCTTGAAAAGAATATTTTTTTTATCCACTTTTAAGGTTGCCTTTCCGTATTCTCTTGCCCGGGAATGTTTGACCTTTCCCCCTGACATTTCAGCCATTAATTGCATTCCGTAGCAGATACCTAATATTGGAATCCCGAGATTGAATATTTCCTGCTGACAAAAAGGAGATTTGTTGGCGGAAAGGTTTGCCGGGCCCCCGGAGAGGATGATGGCTCTGGGATTCCTTTTTTTTAATTTCTTCGCTGAGATATTGTAGGGCAAGATTTCGGAATAAACCTTTGCTTCTCTTACTCTTCGGGAAATAAGTTGGGTATACTGGGAACCGAAATCCAGGATTGCTACCCATTCCCTTACTTTTTCTTCAGGATTCATTTTCGATTTCATATGTGGAATAATAATAGGGAGTATATGCCTCAAATTCAGCGCCGCAGGTATCTACTAATTTGTAAGTAGGAATGATTCCATTCTTCTTGCGCAGTTTAGAAATGGAAATTTCGTCTTTCCCCAAAATTTTTGCCAATTGCCTGTCCGAGAATCCCATCTGTTTTGCCTTCAGCAATAAATCGCGGGATATTTCGGTTTTGTCATTTCCGTGCAAACGGGAATCCATGTCTACAATTTCTTTAATATTCTCTAAGAACCAGGAATCGATTTTGGTGAGTTTGTATAATTCTTCGGTGGACATTTTTCTTTTGAGAGCTTCCTTTAGGTAGAATATCCTCTCCGCACTGGGCGTTCTCAGTTTTTCCAGCAGTAAGTCCCGGGAGACGTTGGAGAAGAGGTCATCCAGTCCGTCAACGCCTATTTCCAAAGAACGTAGTCCTTTTTGAAGTGCTTCCTTAAAGGTGCGACCAATTGCCATTACCTCTCCAACTGATTTCATCGAGATGCCCAGAGTGCTGTTAGCACCGGGAAATTTTTCGAAGGTAAATCGGGGAATTTTAACCACACAGTAGTCAATTGTAGGTTCAAAGCAGGCCGGGGTCTTTTTGGTGATATCGTTGGGAATTTCATCCAGGGTATATCCTACCGCCAATTTAGCCGCAATCTTGGCAATGGGGAAACCAGTAGCTTTGGAAGCAAGGGCGGAACTCCGTGAGACCCTCGGATTCATTTCAATAACTACCATTCTGCCATTTTGGGGATTAACGGCAAACTGGATATTGGAGCCACCGGTCTCTACCCCAATTTCTCTAATCACTCTCATTGCGGCATCTCTCATTTTCTGATATTCCTTATCCGTCAATGTTTGCACTGGCGCTACGGTGATGCTGTCTCCGGTATGGACTCCCATCGGGTCAAAGTTCTCGATAGAACAAACGATTACCACGTTATCTCTTGCATCCCTCATTACCTCCAATTCAAACTCTTTCCAGCCGATTACCGATTTCTCAATCAGGACTTCGTTAATCATACTACTTTCCAATCCTTTCTCTACCATCTCTTCGAATTCTTCGATATTGAAAGCAATGTCTCCCCCGGTGCCACCAAGGGTAAAACTAGGACGAATGATTACCGGAAATCCGATTTTATCAACAATTTTATTGGCTTCATCAATACTGTGAGCTTCACCGCTTTGCGGTAATTCCAAATTGATTTTTTGCATCGCTGCTTTGAATAAATTTCGGTCCTCCGCTTTTTTAATCGCTTTCGGATTGGCGCCAATTACTTCTACATTGTATTTTTTTAAAATACCCCGGTCCGCGATTTGGACAGTGGCGTTTAAAGCGGTTTGTCCTCCTAATGTTGGTAAGAGAGCGTCCGGTTTTTCCTTTTCGATGATTTTCTCTAATATTTCGGGAGTGATTGGCTCAACGTAGGTTTCATCCGCTATTGCCGGGTCGGTCATAATGGTCGCTGGATTACTGTTGAGCAGGATTACTTTATATCCTTCCGATTTTAGCACTTTGCAGGCCTGTGTCCCTGAATAATCAAATTCACAGGCCTGACTGATGATAATCGGACCTGAACCGATAATTAATATTTTTTTAATGTCAATTCTTTTGGGCAAGATTTTTCTCCATTAATTTCACAAATTCCCCGAATAAGTATTCGGCGTCATGAGGTCCCGGGGAGGCCTCAGGATGGAATTGCACGGAAAATACAGGCAACCTTTTATGTCTTATCCCCTCTAATGTCTGGTCGTTGAGGTTAATGTGCGTAATTTCTATCTCCTGGGCGTTTAGAGAGTTAATATCTACACAAAAACTATGATTTTGAACCGTAATTGCTACTTTTCCTGTTTTTAAATCTTTAACCGGATGGTTAGCGCCATGATGACCAAATTTGAGTTTGTAGGTTTTTCCTCCCAGAGATAGAGCCAAAATTTGGTGACCAAAACAGATTCCGAACATTGGCAATCTATCCAGCAGCTCTTTTACAGTTTCCACAATGTAGGGAACAGCGGCAGGGTCACCGGGACCATTAGAAATTAGCAGTCCATCCGGCTTAAAACTCAAAATTTCCTGAGAAGTTGCTTTTGCCGGAAATACTTTCGCCTGACAATTCCAACTACTTAACTCTCTTAAGATGTTATACTTTACTCCACAATCGAGAACTGCTACCCTATATTTACCTTTCTTATTCCAATCGTAAGAATTTTTGGATATTACATCCTTAACCAAATCTCGTTCTGCTAATCCGGGAGAGGCATTTGCTTTTCTAACAAGATTTTCCTCATTTAAGTCCCGGGTGGAAATGACCGCTTTCATCGCCCCGGAAATACGAATATGTCGGGTAAGCGCCCGTGTGTCTATACCCTCTAAACCAATGATATTGTTTTCTTTAAGATAATCACTTAGAGATTTTTGGGAACGCCAATTACTGGTGATGCGACTGCATTCTTTGACGATAAAACCTTCTACCCAGGGTTTTGACGACTCTGCGTCTTCCTCGTTAACACCATAATTGCCGATTAAAGGATAGGTCATCGCAACGATTTGACCTTTATAGGAGGGGTCGGTAAGAATTTCCTGGTAGCCGGTGATGGAGGTATTGAATACTACTTCTCCGCTAATTTCTCCCGGAGCACCAAAAGAATGACCTCTGAAGACAGTTCCGTCCTCTAAAGCAATTAAGCCCCGCATAAAATTAAATCCAACCCCTTGTTTCCATTGCCTCTACCACCCTGTTTACGGATATAACGTAGGCGGCAAGACGTAAGTCAATCTTGCGGACTATGGAAGTATCAAAAACGGTTTCAAAGGCGTTTGTTATATTTTCATCCAGTTTTTCACAAACCTCTTTTTCTTTCCAATAATAGCCGGAATTATTCTGAACCCATTCAAAGTAAGAAACAACTACTCCTCCACTGTTACAAAGAATATCGGGAATTATAAAAACATTTTTTTGGAAAAGAATCTGATCGGCTTCCGGTGTAGTGGGACCATTGGCGACTTCTGCGATAATCTTTGCCTGGATATTTTCTGCATTTTCTTGAGTAATAACATTTTCCAATGCGCAGGGGCAAAGAACGTCCACATTTAATTCCAAAATGTCTTTATTGGAAATCTTCTTTGTTCCCGGGAAATCAATGACCGAGCCCGTTTTCTTTTTGTGTTCGGCTACTACATCCAGTTCAAATCCTTCGGAGTTATAGATACCGCCTCTGGAATCACTGATTGCCACAATCTTAGAGCCAAACAATTTTTTGGCTAAACTTGCCATAAAGAAACCGGCATTACCGTAACCCTGAATGGCAACCGTAGCTTTGGATAAATCTAACTTAAGATGTTTTGCCGCTTCTCTCACGGTGAAGAGTGCTCCCCGGGCAGTAGCATCTCCTCGCCCTAAGGAGCCACCGATGGATAATGGTTTTCCGGTGATTACTCCCGGGCTATTATATCCCCTCAATTTACTATACTCATCCATCATCCAGGCCATAATCTGGGGGTTTGTA
>DAOVNU010000063.1 GCA_030630065.1 bacterium
CAGATTGCTGTCCCTGGCTGTAAGGCGGTGGCGGTGCCGAGAGCAACTCCAAATCTGAGCGCATCTTTCAGATTCTTTCCTTTTGTAAACGAGAAGAGAAAACCAGCCAATAGTGCATCCCCGGAACCAATTGTGCTCTTTACCTTTATCCTTGGTGGAATTGCAGAAAAAGATTCTTTTTTGGTTACCAGTATTGCTCCCTTTTCTCCAAGAGAGATAATTACAATTTTGATTCCTTTTTTAAGGAGATTTTTGGAAGCAAGAATAATCTCAGGAATTGTTTTTATCTTTTTTTTAAATAGACGCGAGAGTTCCCATAGATTTGGTTTAATCAGGAAAGGGGCAGATTTTATTCCCAATTCCAGGGGTTTATTATCCGAATCAAGCACCGTCCTTACGCCTATTCTGTTTAACTTCTGGATAATCTTTTGGTAGATGTTTAAAGGAATTCCTTCCGCGGGACTTCCCGAGCAGACAAAGCAATCCGCTTTTTGATAAGGAAGAGAAAAGATAAAGGATAGCAATTTTTCAATCTCTTCTTTTTTTACTTTTGGTCCCCGCTCGTTGAGACGGATTGTTTTCTTTGTTCGCTCCTCAAAAACGTTAAAAATAAGACGGGTTTCCTTCTTGATTTTGGTAAAGGAAAAGCGGACTTTCTTTTTGGAAAGGAGTTCTTCTATTCTCTTCCCTGTGGCGCCTCCGGAAAACCCCAGAGCTAACGTAGCACCGCCCAAAAAAGAAATAACCCGGGAGACATTAATTCCTTTCCCTCCCGGGTCTTCCTGAAAGCGAGCGATGCGGTTGATGTCATCAAAAAGAATTTTCTTGATGATAACACTTTTATCAAGACAGGAGTTCAAACAAAGAGTATAGATAGTTGGCGTTTTTTTCACCCCTGACTCTCCGGATATACTCTTCTGAATTTCTTTTTCCTTCTTCGTATCTTACTTGGTTTTTCGTAATACTCATGCTTCCTGAGTTCCTGAACGATTCTTTCCTTTTCCACCTCTTTTTTAAATCTCCGGAAGAGTTTCTCAAAACTTGGATTCCTTCCTGAATGTCTCAAAGCAATTGTCACCCCCTATCCGACAGAAAAAGTTGTGCCCCGCAATACCTACAGACCTTTTCTCCCTCTGAGTAACCATCAATAATTAAACAATTCCTACAGCGAATATTCTTGTGGACCCCATTAGAAACTTTGCTTCTAACGGGGTGGACAATTTTAACCTTTGAAGATTTAACCCGAGAGTCCTTTTTAGTCGCCTTTTTCCTTACCTTTTTATTAACCATAATCAGTAAGTTTAATCTATAAAAAAATAAATGTCAAAAGTTAAAAATGTTGCTATGAGTATTGTCAAGAAGTCAGCCCATTTCGCAGATTGCTACTAAAGATAATGTATAATATAATAGCGCAATTTTGACAGCGGAGTTATTTAACACTAAAATATAGCGATATGGAGGGAGACGTTGCTTGTCTGGGAATTATTGTTGCTGACCTAATTACCAAACCAGTGGAGATTTTGCCGGAGAAGGGCAAACTCTCCTTGGTAGAGAAGATTCAGTTGCATACAGGTGGCTGTGCTACAAATACCGGTTTTGCTCTTGCCCTGTTGGGTTTGAAGGTTGCTATCCTGGGCAAGGTAGGTAAAGACGGACTGGGAAATTTTATTTTTCAGCAAGCCAAATCTATGGGGATTAACACGACAGGTTTTATTCAAGATGGACAAGGCGAGACCTCTGCTACCATCGTAATGGTTTCTCAAGAGGGGGAAAGAACCTTCCTGCATTGCCTTGGGGCAAATGCAAGATATTGCCTGGATGACATAGATTTCACTCTAATTAAAAGATATAAAATTTTGCATTATGCCGGAGGTTTGCTCCTGCCCAAACTTGACGGGAAACCCATTGCTGTTCTTTTAAAGAGAGCAAGGAGTTGCGGGATAGTAACCTCTTTTGATACTGCCTGGGATGCAACTGGCAGGTGGTTAAAAGTTCTGGAGACGGTCCTTTCTCATCTGGATATTTTCCTGCCCAGTATTGAGGAGGCAAAAATGATTACCGGAAAAAAAAGCCCTGAGGAAATAACCTCCTTTCTTCTTAAATATGGAATAAAGATTATTGGCTTGAAAATGGGAGAAAAAGGTTGTTTTCTGCGCAAACAGGGAGAAAAAGGAATCTATATTCCCGCCTTTCCGGTGAAGGCAGTTGATACTACCGGTGCAGGTGATGCCTGGGTGGCAGGTTTCCTAACTGGTTTTATTAAAGGATGGCCCCTGGAGAAGATTGGTAAATTTGCCAATGGTGTGGGGGCATTGTCTACTTTATCCTTTGGTGCTGTCGGAGGGGTAAAGTCAATGAGGGAAACTCTAAAGTTTGCTAACTTAAAAAAATAGTGAATGATTATAACTTTAATTTTTCAGTCATTTTTATCTTTCTGGGAGTCATTGTTTCTTCTTCTCTTTTCGCTGAGGAAATGCCGATAAGTTGGAAGGCAGAGAAATCGGAAAGTTATGTAAAAGACAACAAAATTGTGAAGGTAATTTTAAAAGGCAAGGTAGAGATAAAAAGAGGATTTCTCACCGTTAAGGCAGATGAGATTGTCTATAACCGGGAAACAGGTGATATTCTGGCACGGGGAAAGGTTGTTTTTCTGCAAAAAGGAAAAAAGATTGAAGGTGAAGAGTTGCTCTACAACCTCAGCGGGGAGAGTGGTTCTTTAAGGGATGCCAAGTTTTTTAGCCCTCCCTGGTATGGGAAGGCAAAGGAAGCGCAGATAGAGAAGAAAGGCGAATATCTACTCAAGGATGGTTACATTACTACCTGTAACCTTGACCCCCCTCATTATCGTTTAAAAGCCAAAAAAATAGAAATTTCTGTGGACAATAAAATAGAAGCAAAAAAAATAACCTTTTGTATCAGAGAAACTCCCATTCTTTATCTGCCTTACTACAACCAAAGTTTAGATTTAAAAGAGGAAGCAGAAAGTTTTTTGACTTTTGTTCCTGGTTACAGCAGTGAGTGGGGTATTTATCTTCTAACTACAGTCAATACCTTCCTTAATCCGTATTTTAGCGCTTCCTATTATCTTGACCTCCGGGAAAAAAAAGGAGTAGGAATGGGGTTTGACCTCAAGAAAAAACCAAAGGGAAGAAATGAAGAAGGAATTTTAAAAACGTATTATCTCAAAGAAAGGAATACGAACGAGAATCGTTATCAGGCCAGTTATAAATACAGGAACGTTTGGGAAAAGAATGGCAGGGATTTAACTCTTCTTTCCGAGATGCATAAATTATCCGACGCTCAGTTTCTGAAGGACTATTTCTACGATGATTATTTAGAGGAGAAACAACCGAGAAGTTATCTTTTCTTCAGTGAAAGAAAACCACAGCGAGCCTTAAGTCTTTTGGCAAGAGGAAGAATCAACGATTTTTACCCGGTCACGGAGCGACTTCCGGAAATAAACCTTTCTTTTCCTGTTCAGAAATTAGGAAAGAATCTCTATTTTCGTTCCGAGACAAGTATAGTAAATTTGAGAAAGGAGATTGAAGGAGAAACAAAGAGTTCGGTTCGTTTAGATGCCTTTAATGAAATAAGTTCCTCCAAAAGGTATGGAGGATGGCTAAATGTCAGACCTCACGTTGCTTCCAGATTTACCTTTTACACTAAAGATAGAGAGGGAAAAGACGCTTTTCGTTCTCTGGGAGAAGCCGGGTTGGATTTGGGTACTAAATTCCAAAAACCTTTCAGAATGAGAAAATCCTCTTTTACTCATATTGTTGAACCGGGGCTTTCTTTTGATTACCGCGAGGTTTTTCATTCTGCGGAAGAACTTTTAAATTTTGATTCCCTGGATAACATTCGTTCTAACAGATACATTACCGGACAGTTAATCAATCGAATTTGCCTGAGGGAGGAGAAGAAAAAATTGGAACTTTTACGCCTCAATCTTAAGAGCCATTATTCCCTGATGAAAAGCAGATTTGAGGATGCCTCCTTAATTTTTGACCTTACTCCGAGAGGAAATTGGTCCTTTCATGCGGAAAGCGATTATGATATCCCGGAGAATTGTTGGAAAACGTCTACCTCCAGTTTTTCCTGGTGGAAAGAGAGGTATACATTCAACCTCTCTCACTATTATCAAAATAAAGGAATTAACAACCTTGTTCCCAGCATCTATTGGAAAATCAATCCCAGGTGGCAAATGCGACTTGCTACATCCTATCGCCTGGTAGAGAAAGATTTTGAAAGTAGAGAGCTTACCATTTACCGGGATTTGCACTGCTGGCAGTCCTCCATCTCTTTCTATCGGAGTTCTGGTGAAACATCGGTTTTTCTTACTTTTTACCTTACCGCATTTCCCAAGTCCCGGATTAGAATGAAATCAAAATTTAACAGGGGATGAAAGATTTAATTATAGCCAGTAGGAATGAAAAAAAGATTGAAGAGATTAAAGAAATATTAAAGAACCTTAATTTTAAGATTCTTACCCTGAAGGATTTTCCTGAGATTCCTCTGGTCAGGGAGGATGGCAAGACGTTTCGGGAAAATGCCATCAAGAAAAGTCAAGAATGCCAGAGGTTGGCCGGAAAGGTTGTTCTTGCCGAGGACTCCGGGTTAGAGGTTGATGCTCTTTCTGGAGCTCCAGGGGTCTATTCGGCGCGGTTTGCCGGAAAAGAACAGGATGATCAAAGAAATATTAAGAAACTCTTGAAATTATTAGAAAACGTCCCGAAAGAAAAAAGAAAAGCGGTCTTTAAAACGGTCGTTGCCATCACCTCTTTGGACGGGGAGACAAGAGTTGTTTCCGGAAGTTATTCGGGCTGGATTAATTTCAAACCAAAAGGTAGGTTTGGCTTTGGCTATGACCCGGTCTTTGTCGCTCCGGAATATCAGAAAACATTTGCGGAACTTTCTCCTGAAGTGAAGAATAGGATTAGTCATCGCGCAAAAGCATTAAAAAAGGCAAAAAAGATTTTGGCGGTGTAGCTCAGTTGGTAGAGCAGGCGGCTCATACCCGCTATGTCCAGGGTTCGAATCCCCGCACCGCTACTATGAAATGACATTGGGGATTCGATAAGGAGCTCGGGTTATGAAACTGCGACGAGAAGGAGCAGTGAATGAGCGGGGGGCCGACCGGAACGAAGTGGAGGCGCCGAATCCCCGCACCGCTACAAGAGGCAAGGAAGTTATCCTTCATCGGCACGTTTGATTTCCCCGGCGAGGAAATCTGCACTCTCATTCCTCCTCGCTCGTCCGCCAATGAACAATGGCGGACACCATGCCCGCTTCGTCGTCATGAAGGCACTCTTCAGGAAACTTCCTCGCCTTGGGGTTAAACACAAAGAGAGGACTATTTCTGTAAGCGTGCCTTGTAAATCTGCAAGCGGGCATGGTGTCTGCCAAAGGCAGACG
>DAOVNU010000096.1 GCA_030630065.1 bacterium
ACATATTTGTTGTGCACCCTGTGCCTGTTACCCCTGCAACAGATTAAAGGGGGAAAATTTTGCGGTTGTTGGTTTCTGGTATAATCCTAATATCCAGCCCTATCAGGAATATCGGCGAAGGTTAATGGCTACCGGATATTTTGCACGGGTTACCTCTCTAAAATTGATTACCGATAGAGATTATCCCTTGACAGATTTCTTAAGGGGAATTTTAGAAAAAGATGCAAAAGAAAAAGTTCGCTGCGGTTTTTGTTATGAATTGCGTATGGAGAAAACCGCAAAAGCAGCCAGGGAAAATGGATTTGACTATTTTACCAGCACCCTGCTTTATAGTAAATTTCAACAGCACGATTTAATTAAGGAGATTGGAGAAAAATTAGGCAAAAAGTATGGCCTGAATTTTTATTCTGAGGACTTCAGAGATGGATGGAAGGAAGGTATTCTCATTAGTAAAAAGATGGGGTTATACCGTCAGCAATACTGCGGCTGTATCTTCAGCGAGAAAGAAAGATATGCAATTGATTTTTCTCATAAAGAATAGTATAATACAGAAATTATGACTGGAGCAGAGATTGTAGTTGAGGCATTAAAGAAAGAAAAGGTAGAGGTAATCTTCGGAATTTTAGGAGGAGTGCTATTACCTCTTTTTGATGTCCTCTATAAAAAGGAAATTAAGTTTATCCTCACCAGGCACGAGCAGGCGGCGGCTCATATGGCTGATGGTTATGCGCGTGCTACCGGGAAGGTGGGGGTCTGCCTTGCCACTTCAGGTCCAGGAGCAACTAATCTGGTTACCGGTATTGCCACCGCCTATATGGATTCCATTCCCATCGTTGCCATTACCGGACAGGTAGCTACCCCGCTTATTGGGAATGATGCTTTTCAGGAAGCAGATACTACGGGAATTACCAGACCAATTACCAAATATAACTATCTTGTGAAAGATGTGAAGGATTTAGCCCGGACGATAAAGGAAGCATTCTATTTGGCTTCTTCGGGAAGGCCGGGCCCTGTTTTGATTGACTTACCAAAGGATGTTCAGATGAAAGAAACAAAATATCATTACCCTGAAGCAATCAATATGCGCACCTATAGGCCAACTCTATCCGGCCATCCTCTCCAGATAGAGAAAGCGGCTGCTTTAATCGAAAATAGTAAAAGACCGGTCATCTATGCCGGTGGAGGAGTAATTCTCTCAGGGGCATCCAGCCAGTTAAGGAAATTGGCGGAGATTACAAACATTCCGGTTACGATGACCCTTTTGGGTTTGGGAGGTTTTCCCGGGGAGCATTCCCTTTCTTTGGGGATGCTGGGGATGCACGGGACAAGGTATGCCAACTATGCGGTAATGGAATCAGACCTGATTATTGCTATTGGAGCAAGGTTCGATGACCGGGTTACCGGCAAGATTGAGACCTTTGCTCCCAATGCCAAAATCATTCATATTGATATTGACCCTTCCGCAATCAGCAAGAATGTAAAGGTGGATGTCCCGATTGTCGGGGATGCGCGGAACATTTTGGAGGAATTGATTAAAAAAGTGAAACCCTTATCGTTGGAGGGCTGGCATAAAAAAATTAATGGCTGGAAAATGAAATATCCTGTTACCTACAAAAAAGATGATGACAAACTTCGGCCCCAGTACGTAATTGAGCAAATCTATCAACTTACCAAAGGAGAGGCAATCATTACCACTGAGGTTGGGCAGAATCAGATGTGGGCGGCGCAGTTCTACAAATGCAGTAAACCGCGCACTTTTCTTACTTCAGGCGGTTTGGGAACGATGGGCTATGGTTTTCCGGCCGCGATTGGTGCACAATTGGGCTGTCCGGGGAAAATCATTTTTGACATTGCCGGGGACGGTAGTTTTCAAATGAACATTCAGGAACTTACCACTGCGGTTCTTAACCATATTCCGGTGAAGATTGCCGTTCTCAACAATGGTTGTTTGGGAATGGTGAGACAGTGGCAGGAACTATTTTATGGTAAACGGTATTCCTATACCTCTCTTGGTGAAGGGCCCGATTTTGTGAAGGTAGCAGAGGCCTTTGGTGCCAGAGGAATCAGAGTCAACAAGAAATCGGAGGTAAAAAAAGCAATTGAAGAAGCAATAGCAGAGAAGAAATTGCCTACGGTGATTGACTTTCACGTTGAGCCGGGGGAAAACGTTTTCCCGATGGTTCCGGCGGGTGCCGGCTTAAATCAGATGATTGGGGGCTTGGCTTAATAATGAAAAAGAAAGAGCATCTTATTTCAATGACGGTGGAAAATAAGTTCGGGGTTTTGGCCCGGGTTGCCGGACTTTTTTCTGCACGCGGTTTTAACATTGATTCCCTTTCGGTGGCGGAGACAGAGGACACTGGCGTCTCTCATATGAACATCACGGTAAAAGGTGATGAGAAAATTCTGGAACAAATCATTAAACAATTAAATAAACTTATCGATATCATCAAGGTTCAGGATTTAACAAGTTATGACTGTCTGGAGCGAGAATTAATCCTCGTCAGGTTAAGTGCAGTTAACCGTGCCAACATTATGAAAATTGTGGAAATTTTTGGCAGCCAGGTGGTCGATGTTGGGCAAAAGAGTGTGGTAATAGAACTAATCGGCGATTCTCACAAAATAGAGATGACCTTAAAGTTATTGCGCCCTTTCGGAATTAAGGAGATTATCAGGACCGGCAAAGTGGGAATAAGGAAAGAAGGAGAAAAATAATGACGAAAATCTATTATGAGCAGGATGCGGATTTGAAGGTTTTAAAAGGAAAGAAGGTTGCCATCATTGGTTACGGTATCCAGGGAAGGGGCCAAACCCTAAATCTCAGAGACAGCGGAATAGAGGTCATTGTGAGCGAATTAAAGGGGACCACTAACTATCAGAATGCCCTGGATGATGGGTTTAAGCCAGTATCTGCTGCCGAGGCAGCAAAAGCAGGAGACGTTATCCAGATTTTAACCCAGGACCATATTCAAGCCAATGTCTTTAGACAGAGTATTCTTCCTAATCTTGAAGAAGGCAACGGTTTAATGTTTTCCCACGGTTTTTCCATTCGTTTTGGTCAGATTATTCCCCCGGGAAACATTGATGTTTTTATGATTGCTCCCAAAGGCCCGGGTTCTTTGGTGCGCCAGATGTATTTAGAGAAAAGAGGGGTTCCCTGTTTGGTGGCTATTTATCAGAACTATACCGGTAAAGCGCTTTCTCTTGCTCTGGCATACGCAGCGGCTATTGGTGGAGCGAAAGCAGGTGTAGTGGAAACAACCTTTAAGGAGGAGACGGAAACAGACCTTTTTGGAGAACAGACGGTGCTCTGTGGAGGTGTCACCGCTTTAATCAAGGCCGGGTTTGAGACATTAGTGGAGGCCGGCTATCAACCGGAAATTGCCTATTTTGAGACCTGCCACGAGTTAAAGTTGATTATTGACATTATTAATGAAAAGGGAATTCAAGGGATGAGAAAGGGCGTTAGTGATACGGCTGAGTATGGCGATTTGACCAGGGGCTCCCGCATCATCACCGCTGACGTAAAAAAGGAGATGAAAAAGATTTTGGCGGAGGTTCAATCGGGAGAATTTGCTAAGGAATGGATTTTGGAAAATAATGCAGGGAGACCTGTTTTCAATAGCTTATCCAGAAAGGATAGTGTTCATCCGATAGAGGTTGTAGGGAAAAAATTGAGAGCAATGATGCCCTGGTTGAAGTGAGGACATTTATTAGTATAGAAATTCCCGAAGAAGCAAAGAAGAAATTTGTACCCGTAGATAATCTTCTCAGGAATAGCGCTCTTTCTTTAAAATTGGTAAAGATAAAAAATCTGCATCTTACCTTGAAGTTCCTGGGAGAAATAACGAAGGAAGA
>DAOVNU010000032.1 GCA_030630065.1 bacterium
AGAAGCGCTGGAATATTTTAAGAAGGTGCGGCGTCTATATCCCTTGAGTTTTGAAGCGGTAAAAGCGAACAAAATTATCTGCCAGAAAGAAGGTCAATTTTCTATTCAACTTGGTGCCTTCATTGACCTGGATCGGGCAAAGAACTTACTGGGAAAATTTCAGAAGAAAGAATATTCTTCCTATCTTCTCAAAAAAGTTGATGACAAACCCTGGATTTATAAGGTAAGAATAGGTAATTTTGGAAGTCGTGCCAAGGCAATTCTTTTCACCGAACAATTACAATTACCGGAAAACACCGAATTTTTTATTACTGATAAATAGATTTAATTCGGGACACATCCCATTTAAAATTAAATTATTAAAAAGAGTTATGATACAAATAGGTTTTAATGAATAATGGATAGAAAAATGGGATGTGTCCCGAATTTTAAGAAAAATTGGATATATGTTGGGATGCTCTTGTTTATTCTGCTCTTCACCACCTTTTCTCTTGCGAGAAAAAGTAGTTTTCACACAGAAAAGGAGATTACATCTTTGCAAAGAGCGGATGTGGAAAAAATTTTAAAAGAGCGGGAAGAGAAAAAAATCCCGGGATTTTATCTTTTTGGTTTTCTTTCTTTTTTTGTCTTTACCGCTTTCCTTATTGGTTTTTTTCTTAATCTTTCTTTGCTTAGGCGAAAAAAGTTCTTATTAATCAATACTCTTTTTCCTCAGGTTAACTGGGAGATTTCCGACCTGTTGCGCGCCGGAATTTTTTTCTGTTTTTTTCTTTATTTAGTTCTCTTCCTGGAAAAACTTTTTCTCCCTCCTTCCTTTTTTAGCTCATTTGACGCGCTCCTCTTTTTTACTCTTTCCAATACGATTCTAACAGAAGTTGCGGTATTTCTTTTCGTCTTTAATTTTCTGATTAAGAAACGTGTTCCGGACAAAAGTTGGCTTACCCTTCTTTTCTCCCCGGGAGAGAGAAAAACCAAGAAAATTGCCCTGGGTATCCGTGCTTACTTTCATCTTCTGCCAATTCTTTTTTTTGTCGGACTTCTCACAGCGTTACTTATTAAGATTTCCGGTCATTCTCCCACAGAGCGAACCTTCGCTATCTTTTTACTGCAGGTAAAATCTCCGTTGCTTCTTTATTTTTCTATCTTTACGGCAGTAATTTTTGCTCCTATCTTTGAGGAATTTCTCTTTCGTGCTTTTGCTTACTCTGCTTTAAGAAAAAGATTTGGAGTAAAGAGAGGAATTCTTTTCAGCAGTTTTTTGTTTGCTCTCATCCATCGCTCTCTCTATGGTTTTCTTGCTATATTTATTTTAGGCGTTGTTTTAGCCCATCTTTATGAGAAGACCGGCTCTCTTATTCCTTCTATCAGTTTGCATATTTTTAATAATGGAATTGCCTCCCTCTTTCTTCTATCGCTAAAATCTCTATTATGAAATGCCTGGTTATTGGTAATGGCGGTCGGGAACATACCATCATCTGGAAGTTGGCTCAGAGTCCGCGGGTAAAAAGGATTTATGCTGCCCCCGGCAATGGAGGAATTTCTCAATTGGCGGAATGTCAGGACATTTCTCCTGCAGACACAAAATCTCTCTTATCCTTTGCAAAAAATAAGGGGGTTGATTTAACAATTGTTGGACCGGAAGTTTCTTTGGCGGAAGGTATCGGAGACCTTTTTCGAAAAGAGAGATTAAATATCTTTGCTCCGGGAAGGCAGGCAGCCAGATTGGAGACCTCCAAGGTCTTTGCCAAGGAACTGATGCAGGAATTCCAAATTCCTACCGCTGACTTTTCTGTCTTCAGCAGCCCCGGAAAAGCACTCTCTTATCTGGAGAAAAGACGGTTTCCCCAGGTAATCAAGGTTGATGGATTGGCTGCGGGGAAGGGTGTTTTGGTCTGCCGGAATTATGAGGAAGCAGAAAATGCGCTCGACAAAATTTTTGTCAAGAAAATTTTTGGGCAGAGTGGAGAGAAAATAGTAATCGAAGAATGTTTATCCGGACAGGAAACCTCGATTATTCTCTTTACCGATGGTAAAGACGTTTTACCACTGCTTGCTTCTCAGGACCATAAGCAGATTGGCGAGAACGATTGCGGCCCGAATACGGGTGGAATGGGGGCGATTGCTCCGACGCCAATCGTGACGCAGAAGATTTTCTCCGAGGTAATCGAGCAAATTGCCAAACCGACAATATCGGCTTTAAGGAGCAAAGGCATTCTCTACCAGGGAATGCTTTACGTTGGGATTATGCTCACTGATGAAGGACCGAAGGTTTTGGAATTTAACGTTCGCTTCGGTGACCCTGAAACCCAGGTAATTTTACCTTTGCTTAAGAACGACCTGGTAGAGATAATGGAGGCGGTAATTAGCGGGAATTTAAATAGCGTAAAAGCAAGTTATGATTCCCGGGTGGCTCTCTGCGTTGTTTTGACTTCAGGGGGTTATCCGGGTGAATACGAAAGAGGCAAAATCATTTCTGGTTTGAGAGAAGCGGAAAAAATGGAAGATATCCTTATTTTCCATGCCGGCACGAAAAGAGAGAAGGGAAGATTACTGACTAATGGGGGCAGGGTATTGGGAGTTACGGGATTGGCAAAAACGGTTAAAGAAGCAATTGAGAATACCTACGAAGCGGTTAAAAAAATCGGTTTCGAAGGTTGCTACTTCCGTGGAGACATTGGGCAAAAAGCATTGGGGGCTGTTTCCAAATAACCAACATTATTCTGAGACAGCCCCTTAGTTGACACAGAAAAATTAATGTGGTATTATGGATCGAAATGGTTTTAGACAAAAAAACGAAAAGTAAAATTATTACTGACCTTTCTCAGCATAAGAAGGATACCGGTTCTCCTGAGGTTCAGGTTGCCCTTTTTACGAAAAGAATCAAGGAACTGACTGAGCATTTTAAGAAGCATAAGAAGGATACCGGTTCCCGCCGGGGATTGCTTGTCCTTATTGGGAAGCGTCGAAAACTCCTTAATTATCTAAAGAGAGAAAACTCTGAAAGGTATCGGAAACTTATTGAAAGGATAGGGTTGAGAAGATGAAAATTGAGATTGACATTGGCGGTAAGCCCCTGATTATCGAAGCCGGTCAAGTGGCAAAGCAGGCCGATAGTGCCGTAACGGTTCGTTACGGAGATACGGTTGTTTTCACCTCGGTAGTGGCTTCTGATGAACCAAAGGAAGGAACGACATTTTTCCCGTTGACCGTAGATTACCGGGAGCATACTTCCGCTGCAGGTAGATTTCCCGGGGGGTTCTTTAAGCGCGAAGGCCGACCTACCGAGAAAGAAATCCTTACCAGTCGCCTTATTGACCGCAGTATCAGACCACTTTTCCCCAAGAATTATAAAAACGAAATTCAGATTAATTCTCTTGTTTTTTCTGCAGATACCGAGAATGACCCGGATATCCTTGCCCTTCTCGGTGCCTCGATTGCTTTGTCCCTTTCTAAAATTCCCTTTCTTGGTCCTGTCGGAGCGGTGAGAGTAGGGTGTATAAATGATGAATTCGTTATTAACCCTACTCTTCCTCAATTAGAAGAGAGCAAACTAAACCTTGTCGTGGCAGGAACCAAAACCTCAATAATTATGCTTGAAGGGATGGGTTCATTTTTACCTGCGGATTTAATTTTAAAGGCAATTGACTTTGCTCAAAAATCAATCCTGTTACTTATTGATGCCCAGAAAGAGTGGGAAAATAAAGAGAAGGAAAAAGTATTACCTTCTGTCCAGGAAAACTATCCTGAATTATGGAAAGAGATGCAGGAATATCTTTCTCCTAAAATAAAAGATGCCTATAACTTTCCGAAGAAAAGCGATCGGGATACTTTCTGGAAAAAACTTTCCTCGGAAACGTTAGAGAAATTTGTCACTCCTGAGAATAGCGAAGAGGTAGTGGATAATTTTTACGAAGAGATTAAGGAAGAAAAGGTCCGGAAACTAATTCTGGATACAGGAAAAAGGTTAGACGGTAGAAAATCCAAAGATTTACGAGAAATTTCTTGTGAAATAAGGTTTTTGCCCCGAACACATGGTTCAGCTCTTTTTACGCGTGGTGGAACACAATCGCTTACCCTGGTGACCCTGGGAACAACAAGTGATGCGCAGATTATGGATACTCTCCTGGAGGAATCAACAAAACGGTTTATGGTCCATTATAATTTTCCTTCTTTCTCCGTGGGGGAGATTCGTCCCAGTCGTGGTCCCGGACGCAGGGAAATCGGTCATGGTGTTTTAGCTGAACGTGCTCTTTCTGCGGTTGTACCCTCAGAAGAGGAATTCCCCTATACAATTCGTGTGGTAAGCAACATTCTTTCTTCCAACGGTTCTTCTTCGATGGCTACGGTCTGTGGCGGCTCCCTGGCGTTGATGGATGCCGGTGTTCCCATCAGTTCCGCGGTAGCCGGAATAGCAACTGGGCTTATTCAGGAAGGGGAAAGAAAAATAATTCTTACCGATATTGCCGGCGAAGAAGACCATTTTGGCAATCTTGATTTGAAGATCGCCGGAACAACTGAGGGGATTACCGCGATTCAAATGGACGTAAAATCTGCTTTAATCACCAGGGAACTTTTGCAGGAACTTTTCACCCAGAGTCAGGAGGCGAGAGTTGCGATTCTCAAGAAAATGGTGGAAACCATTGCGGAGCCCAAAAAATCTCTTTCCTCTTATGCTCCCAAGATTATTAGTTTGCAGATACCAAAGGAAAAGATTGGATTGCTCATTGGTCCAGGCGGGAAAATGATTAGAAAAATCATTAATGACACCGGGGCTAAAATTGACGTTGATGATGATGGGGTGGTGAAAATTGCTTCTCCCGACCAGGAGGCGGGGAGCAATGCTTTGAAAATTATTGAATCCCTGGTGGAAGAAGCGGTTGTGGGTAAGATTTATTCCGGGAAGGTAACTAAACTTATGCCCTTTGGTGCTTTCGTTGAAATTCTTCCCAAGCAAGAAGGTCTGGTTCATATTTCGGAACTGGATAATAAACATGTCGGTAAGGTTGAGGACGTGCTTAAAGTTGGCGATGACGTGAAGGTTAAGGTGATTGACATTAAGGCAGGCAAGATTAGTTTGAGCCGGAAACAAGTATTAAATGCAAAAAAATGATGCAATCCTTTCCGTTAAACGTATCAAGAAATTACATAGTTTACCTCTTCCTGCCTACCAACAAGGAAACGGGCTTGATCTTAGAACATCTGTAGATATTGCGATCAAACCCGTAGAAAAAGTTCTTATCCCTACCGGTTTCTCTCTTGCTCTCCCTAAAGATTCTATTGGTTTGATTAAAGACCGCAGCGGCTTGGCAAAAAAGAGTTTGCACGTTCTCGCCGGGGTAATTGACGAAGATTATCGGGGAGAAATCGGGGTTCTTATGATTAACCTGGGAGAAAAAAGTTTCTATGCCAAAAAAGGTTTCCGCATCGCTCAACTTTTGATTCTTCCCACCAGGAAAGTAAAGGTTATCGAAAAAAAGAAACTCTCTTCCACCTCCCGCGGAAAAAAAGGTTGGGGCAGTTCCGGCTTGAAATAAATAGTGGGCACAGGTGGACTCGAACCACCGACCCCTGCCTTATCAGGACAGTGCTCTAACCGACTGAGCTATGCGCCCGAACTTCTAAAAATTATAATTCACTTTCCTAAAAAAGTAAAGCCCTTGATATTGAAGATATCAAGGGCAAGCTCACAAAAAAGATAAGATTATTCTAAAATTTCCCGGAAATTTTGTTTTGATTTTTCAAAAGAGGTTTTTGCCGTAAAATATGCCCTGTATTTTTCTCTTAGAACATCATCAAGAAACTCCTGCTCCATAGCCAGTTTTCTCTCCTCATCTTCCAGTAATTTCTTATTTTCGTATGATTTTTGTTTAGATTTGTTCCCGAAGGTAGTATCTTTGTAGGCCTGTGTATATATCTCTATTTTCTTCTTTGATTCGGCTATTGCAAGGTTTGTCTTTTTCACCTCGTCCGATTCTGTCTCTTTTATTAACTCATCCCAGTATGCAAACAAGTTTTTTATATCTGTTTTATATGCCTTTTTTTCTGCATCTGAAATGTTCAGTTTTTTACTTAAATCATTAATTTTTCCTATTAATTTTTGGCTTTGCTCATAAGGTATTCCCATAGATTCATTATGAGTAGTTCTTGTATTAAGGTATTCTTTTTCATAGAAATTCGCCCTTCCTTCTGAACTGAGATTTTCATTGAGTTGAACTTTAAGTTCTTCATTCTTTCGCTGCAGATGTTTTTTGAGTTCCCCTGCCACCTTCTTCCAGTAATTTCTTTTTCTTGAAACGGTCCTATATTCTGATTTTGGTATTGTTACAATCGGAACTTCTGGTTTTAAGCCCGCGGCAAAATCTTCCTTTATTTCGTTTATTTTTTCCTCTGTTGTCTTTTTCTCGGGGAGTTCATAAGCAGGTTTTTCCGTCTCCATAATTTTTTCTTTCTTTGCGTATATGGCAGCTAAGATAGCGACCAAAAGAACCACAATACAAAGAATAACAAAAACTCCTTTTGTTACCGAACCCCCTCTTCTGTTTCCTATGTATCTCATATGTCTTATTTTTTGTATTGTACCTGTGTATTATACCTGGACTTTATATTTTTGTCAAGGAAAAACAGTTTTTCCGGATTTCAATATTTAGGATAACAGAACTTCAGAATTTACGCTTTTAATTTGACTTTTCTTAAAAAATATGATTTGCTATGGGTAATAGAATGATAATAGATTTAAGTCCTGCCCAGATTGAAGAGGCAATATCTTATGGGAAGGCAATGAAGGATGCTTCTATCCTGGAGCGTGTTAAAGAGTGGGCTGCCGACCTTGGCCCGGAGATCGGTTATGCTACGGTAGATACAAGATTCAAAGAGATTACTCGTGTTGCAAGAACATTAATTTTGCAAGACAGAGAGATATCTCCGGAGAAGGTAAGGGTAATTTTAGGAAGTATCCCCCCGGGCAACCTCAACTTCAGCGCTACGATTTATGGTTCCACCCGTGATTTTGCCAGGTATTACAAGGCATTTCTTAGGGGGCAAGGAAAAGTTATCCTTCCTCATTATGAGCATATCCCTCGGATTGCAGGGGAGAGAGTAAATGGAATTCCGGGCTATGCGGCAACCTGTCTTTCTGTTTTCCCCATCAAGGAGATCGACCTCAATTCTGAAGTAACTCTGGAATTAATTGCAACACAAAAAAAGGAAGAATTGAAATTTATCTTTACTCTCTCAAAACTGCGTTAAGAAAGTTTGTTTCACCGAGAAAATAAAAACCCAGGCAAAACCTGGGTTTTTATTTATAAAGAGGTGTACTGCAAAAGTCACCTTTTTTACACATCCTTAAAACAACTCTCCTTAGAAAGGAGGTGATCCAGCCACACCTTCCGGTACGGCTGCCTTGTTACGACTTCGTCCTCCTTACCGAGCATACCTTTGGTCCGCTGTAAGAGCGG
>DAOVNU010000134.1 GCA_030630065.1 bacterium
CATATTGAAATCTCTGTGCTTTCAGAGTTAAAATTGATAGATGATGTTAACGAAATTAAGGTTGGCAGGGATGGCATCCTTATCAGAAAGGGGTTCTCTTCCGGCGTTCTTTTGCCCCAGGTAGCAACCGAATACGGTTGGGATAGAACTACATTTTTAGAGCAGACATCTCGCAAAGCCGGTCTTCCTCCCGATGCCTACAAGGAAGGTGCCCAAATCTATATCTTTACCGCCCAAATCTTCGGAGAGAATTAGGGTCAAATCTTGACATTTGACAAAAATCTAATTTTTTGTGTAAAATCTATTACTATTTCTTCTCTTAGTATCAGTATTGGTAAAAACAGGAGGATTTTTTATGGCCAGAGCATTACGAATAGAATATGAAGGAGCATTTTATCATGTAATCTCCAGGGGTAACAATAGGGAAGAAACTTTTCTGGACGATACTGACCGGAAACAATTTCTGAAATATCTTAAGGAACAAACTCTTCGCTACGGTATAAAAATTCATGCTTGGTGTTTAATGAACAATCACTATCATTTGGTTGTAGAAACGCCTTTAGGCAATTTGAGCAAAACAATGCAATCGCTGAACACAAGTTATACGGTCTATTTTAATTATCGCCATAGAAAAGTAGGGCATCTTTTTCAGGGGAGGTACAAAGCAGTGTTGGTTCAGGCAGATGAGTATCTACACTGTTTAAGCCGATATATTCATCTCAATCCAGTAAGAGCAAAAATAGTTGAAGACCCCGGGGAATATAGATGGTCAAGTTACAAAAGCTATATATCAAAAGAAGAAGAGCAAGAATTTCTAACTACTGAATTTATATTGGGAATGTTTAGTAGTGATCTGAGAAACGCAAGGAAGTTGTATAAATCTTTTGTTGTAGAAAATATAGGCAATGAAGTTGAAATTATAAGAAATAATATAACGGGAGGAATTATTCTTGGAAAAGCCGTTTTTGTTGACCACATAAAGAGTAAACTTGCTCATAAAGAAGATAAGGAAATGCCTGTTCTGAAGCGGTTAAAGAAAGGAGTTGACATTGAGCAGATAAAGGTTGAAGTAAAAAAACGGATGGAGAATGAGAAATTAAGCCGGAAAATATGTATTTATCTCATACGAAAATATACAGATAAAAAACTTACGGAGATATCTGCTCTTTTTGGCAAAATATCTTATTCAGGTATAAGCCAGGTATGTCGCAGAATAGAGAAGAAGAGAAGAGAAAACAAAAAACTGGACTTATTGATATCTGAAATAGAAAAAGTGTCAAATGTCAAGATTTGACCCTAGGTAGAAGGCAGAAGAAATTGAGGATTGCAACTAAAAAGCAGGTATGGGGTATGCCCAGGATAGGAATGAGAATGACACTGCCAAGAAGGGTTCCCAGCGAAGCGCCAAGGAGGTCAATTCCGTAAAGTTTCCCCCCGGTTTCAATCGTACCGTCTCCCCGCCCGCAGATTTTGGTGGCTAAAGGAAAAGCCATTCCTACCAGAAGACCGCTAATTCCACTGAGAAGAAAAAAGGCAAAATCATGAAGGTAATTTATTTTTGCAAGAAGAATAAAGATGAAAGGCAGGATTAAAGCATAGAGGAAGATAGTGGTTTGAACTTTGATAAAGGCGGGAAGTTCTCTGCCTTCCTTCTTTTTGTAAGATAAGATTGCCCCTATTCCCAGACCAAGCATAAAGCCGGCGATGAGAAGACCAATCTTGGCGTAGACGTACCCGTAAAGAACCTGAAAGGAGATAAGGAGAATGACCTGGAGCAGAATACCCGAAAATCCAATAGCCATTATGGAGAGATAAATGCGCCCCCTTGTTTTCCTGATAGAGAAAAAGGCGATTAGAAAAAGGAGTAAAAGAAGAATGCTTAAATTGCCTAAGTTTAATTTCTCCAACCTTTCCCAGAAAAGAGCCCTTTGGGGGTTGAACATTAAAGCCCAGAGGACAGCGTCGTAATAAAAGGAGATGGGACGAAAATCGTAATTTATGCGGGCGGTCTTTAATTCCCGGGAGATTTTCGCGCGCAAGTAATCAACCCTTTCCTGGTAGAATTTCTGTTGGATGTGGTAAGGACTGAAAAAAACGGTTTTAATCCTCCTCTTTTTTAACCTTTTTATGAGTAGGTTGGCGCTTTCTTCCCGGGGAGTTGCTGAGCCCAGAATTAATAATTTTTCCCCGGGGATAAGGGTTAAATAGGGAAATGAGGTAGAAATAGTTCTATAGATGGAGGCATTATATTTAGCCACCTGTTTGGTGACGATATCTTCCTTGGAACTGATGTTAACCGCCATTATTCCATCCTTGCTTAATATCTTCTTTACCTCCCGGTAGAACTCTTTGGTGTAGAATCTGTTCAATTGAACATTGATTGGGTCGGGAAGATTAACGATTACGATGTCAAAGGATTCCTGGCAATTTTTTACGAAGAACCTTCCGTCACCGTAGAATATTTTAACGCGCGGGTTGGCAAGAGAACTTTGCGCCTCAGGGGAAAGAAAATCCTTTGAGACATCAATCAGTTTGGGGTCAAGTTCCACATAGTCCACACCGACCTTATATTTCAGTATTTCACCGATTAAAGCCGGACTGCCGCCGATTAAAAGGACATTTTTTGGCTTTTGATGGGAGAGCAAAACAAGATGGGCAAGTTCTTCATTGATTTCCGTATCCTCGGTAGTGAAATATAGAGAACCCTGATGATAAACCAGATAGGTTTCCCCCTGCCTGGTTACCGCAATATTTCCGTATTTTGAGTTGGCGTATTTGATGATGATTTGACCTTTAAACTGACGTTCGGTAGCCAAATTCCTGAATTTGTTTAAATTACCCGAACTAAAGAGATAAAGAGAAAAAATCAAGGATAAGATGCAGAGGAAAAGAATTTTAAACCTTCGGTGAAAAAAGGAGAGGACAATTGCTAAAGAAAGGTTGACTAAAATTAGAAAGG
>DAOVNU010000105.1 GCA_030630065.1 bacterium
CAGGTCAGCCGTTCGAATCGGCTCATGGGCTCTTGTTGACAATAGAGGTCTATTTATGATAAAGTGGGTGCATTAAAAAATGGCGACAAAAAGGAAATTTTTAAAAAGGAGAAAAAAAGAATGGTGGATTTAGAAGGAATTAAGGAGAGTTTGATTAAGGGAGATGCAAATAAGGTAAAGGAGTTAGTAGAAGCGGCAGTTAACGAGAAAACGCCGGTAGGCGATATTCTTAACCAGGGTTTAATCGCCGGAATGAACGTTGTCGGCGTAAGATTCAAGAATAATGAGTTTTACGTTCCGGAGGTTCTGATTGCTGCCAGAGCGATGCATGCCGGAATGGGTATTCTGGAACCGCTTCTGAAAGAAAGCGGAATAGAGCCAATCGGCAAGGTTGCGGTAGGCACGGTAAAAGGTGACCTGCATGACATCGGCAAAAATCTGGTCATTATGATGCTTAAGGGAGGGGGCTTTGAGGTAGAGGATTTAGGAATCGATGTCCCTGATGAAAAATTTGTTGAAGTGGCAAAGAAGGGAACTCAGTTAATCGGTCTTTCCGCTCTTCTCACCACAACGATGCCGGCAATGAAAACGGCAATTGAGGCCTTAAAAACAGCAGGCCTCAAAGATGGGGTTAAGGTGATGATTGGCGGAGCACCGATTACCCAGGCCTATGCCGATGAGATTGGGGCAGACGGTTACAGCCCCGATGCCGCCTCTGCAGTGGATAAAGCAAAGGAATTAATCGGCGCCAAGTAAATTAATGCTCATTCGTCTGTTCTTTATTGTTTCTGCATATCTGATTGGTTCTATCCCTTTTGGATACCTCTTTGCACGTCTTTTTAAGAAAATTGACATCAGGGAATTCGGCAGTCACAATATTGGGGCGACCAATGTCCTGCGCGTAGTTGGACCTTTCCCGGGGTTCCTCACCTTGCTTTTTGATATTGGGAAAGGTGGTATTGTTGTCCTTCTGGCGAAAAAATATTTCCCTTCCTCTGATTTCCTGCCAATTATTACCGGGGTCAGTGCAATCTGCGGCCATAACTTCTCTATGTTTTTAAAAGGGAAAGGGGGTAAAGGCGTTGCAACGGGTTTTGGGGTGCTCGTTGCCCTTGCGCCTTTTGTTTCTCTTTTAACCTTTCTGGTCTGGCTGTTTGTCGTTCTCATCAGCAGGTATATTTCCCTTGCCTCTCTGATTGGCGCTCTTACTTTTCCTCTTTTCCTCTGGTTAAAAAAAGCAGAGCCATCCTTAATAATTTTAGGTATTCTTGTTTTTATTCTGGTGGTAATCAGACACAAGGAGAATATCAAGAGGTTGATTAAAGGGGATGAATCAAAGATAGAACTAAAACGATGAATATTGCGATTTTAGGAGCAGGGGGATGGGGCACAACCTTAGCTATCCTTCTTCATCAAAAGAATTATCAAATAAGATTATGGGAGGTCTTCCCCGAGTATGCATCTCTACTGCAAAGAGAAAGGAAAAATCCCAAATTTCTTCCCGGGGTCTCAATCCCTGAAAAAATCTTAATTTCCTCAGATTTAGAAAAGGTAATCTTTAAAGCAGAATTGATTATTCTTGTAGTTCCTTCCTTTGCGGCAAGAGAAATTCTGCACAAATTAAAGAAATCCAGTCCTACAAAAGCGATTATCCTTTCCGCCACCAAAGGTATGGAACTAAATACAAATTACAGGATAAGTGAAATCATTAAAGAAGAGTTAGGCAAAAAGATTAAATGGGCGGTGCTTTCCGGACCAACAATTGCCAGAGAGGTAGTAGAAGGAAAACCCTCCACCGCAGTCGTTGCCTCACCAAAACCAGAAATTGCTAAATTAATGCAGAGGGTTTTGATGAATAAGAAGTTGCGTATTTATACCAGTTCCGACCCGGTTGGTGTGGAATTAGGGGGCTCTCTGAAGAATATTATTGCCATTGCGGCCGGCATCGCCGATGGTCTTGGCTTTGGTGCAAATACTAAAGCCGCCCTTCTTACCCGCGGGTTAGCCGAAATCTCGGCTTTTGGTCAGAAAATGGGAGCGAAATCCTTTACCTTCACCGGGCTCTCCGGGTTAGGCGATTTAGTGACCACCTGCATCAGTAAAAACAGCCGCAACCGTAACTTCGGGGAGGCAATTGGTAAGGGAAAAAGGATGAAGAAACTCCTTAAAGAAACCGAGATGGTGATTGAAGGGATTAATACCACAAAGGTGGTCCACCGTCTTGCGCAAAAATTGATGGTAGAGGTGCCAATTACCAGTTCGGTCTATCAAATTCTGTTTGAGCATAAGAATCCCCTGATTGCGGTGGGTGAACTTATGAGCAGAAAAGAGAAAGCCGAATGTTAGGGGTTGTCTCAAAATAATGTTGACAGTTAGATAGGGAAAAGGTATACTGAAGATGAGGGGGTGAAAAAGAAAGATGAATAAAGGGCAATTGATTGAGAAGATAATGTCTGATGCAAAGATTTCAAAGCCACAGGCAACGGCAGCGGTAACATCTCTGACTGATAATATCGAAAGTTCTCTACAGAGTGGGGAGAAGGTTGTTCTTGCTGGCTTAGGAACGTTCTCGGTGAAAACGAGAAAAGCCAGAACAGGTAGAAATCCCCGCACCGGTGAAAGTCTCCAAATTTCGGAGAGAAAGGTTGTGAGATTTAAGGTGGGCAAGACATTAAAAGATGCCGTAAAATAAGTGTATGTCATTGCGAGGCGTCCTGAGCGAAACGAAGGAACAGCCGTGGCAATCTCATTTAAATTGGGGACGGGTTCTATCTTTCCGTCCCCTTTGTTTTTCTGATAATGGAAAACTTAAAGATTCCTGATAAACTCTTTTTCTCCATCGGTGAGGTAAGCAAGATTGTTGAAGTAGAGCCACATATTCTTCGTTACTGGGAGCAAGAATTTAAAGAGGTAAGACCAAAAAGGAACAAACAGGGTGAAAGGAACTATACTAAAAAGGATATCGAGAGTGTCCTTAAGTTAAAAACCCTTCTTTACAAAGACCTTTACAGCATTAAAGGAGCAAAACAGAAATTACGGGAGAAGACAACAGGGGAGGAATTGAAAAAAGGGGACATAATCAGATTCCTTAAAGGAATCAGAAAGGAACTAATTTCTCTCAAGAGAACACTGAAATGATAAAAATATGTTAAGGATTGGGGTGCTGGCTTCGGGGAGGGGAACAAATCTGCAGGCAATAATTGAGGCAATTGCTAGAAAAGAGATTCCGGCAGAAATTGGTATCGTTGTTTCTGATAATCCGGATGCATATTGTTTAAAGCGGGCAAAAAAAGCCGGGATTAAAGCCGTGTACCTTTCTCCCGGGCGATTCAAAACCTATTTAGAGCCAGAAATAGAAAAAAAGTATGTCAATGCTTTGCAAAAGGAAAAAATAGAACTGGTCTGTCTTGCCGGATTTATGCGCGTTCTAAAAGAGGATTTTCTTAAGGCATTTGCTGGGAAAGTCATCAATATTCATCCTGCTCTTCTTCCTTCCTTCCCGGGATTGGAATCCTGGAAGCAGGCGCTTGATTATGGGGTAAAGTTTACCGGAGCAACGGTTCATTTTGTGGAAGAAGGAATTGACTCCGGTCCAATTATCCTGCAAGCGGTTGTCCCGGTAAAGGAGGACGATACACCGGAAACTTTACACCAACGTATTCAGGAAAAGGAGCATATTGTCTACC
>DAOVNU010000198.1 GCA_030630065.1 bacterium
ATCTTCTTTGCTCCGGTGGCTAATGCCTTATGGCGAATACTCCTTCCATCTTTTATCTGACCCAAATCCGCCGTATAGGCAATAATCTCCGCATCATAATTTTCCCTCAGCCAGGGGATAGCAATGGAGGTATCCAGACCCCCGGAATAGGCAAGAACAATCTTTTCTTTTGTCATAGTTCTCCTTTTATATCTCCTTCCTTACCGCAATCTCATCGCAATTAGGGAATTTTGGGCAGTTAAGACATTCCGCCCAGATTTTATGAGGAAGAGATGTTCTGGGAATGCGGCAGAAACCCAGTTTTTCAAAAAAGGACGGCACGTAGGTCAGGGCAAAGACCTTTTTTAGATTTAGTTTCTTTGCTTCTTTTAAGACCCTTCTTACCAGAAGATTACCAATCCCCTGACACTGTTCTTTCTCGGCTACCGCTAAAGAGCGAATCTCCCCCAAATCCTTCCAGGTAATATGCAATCGGCAGCAAGCAATGGCTTTATTTTTTTCTTCGTAGACCCAGAAATCGCGCAGGTTTTCGTAAAGTTGGTTGATGCTTACCGGCAGCATCTTTCCCTCCCCGGCAAAATTATTGATTAATTTCTGGATTCCCGGGACATCCCCCATTTTCGCTTTTCTAATCATTTTTGTATAGATTCTGGTATTCCTGATAAGCAGAAATTACCTTTTTCACATAATCATAGGTTTCGTAAATGGGAATATCTTCCACAAATTCAGCCGGCTCATTTTCCCAACCTGACCGGTTGGCTGCAATCCAGCGTCGGGTATTCCCCGGTCCCCCGTTATAGGCACAGAGCGCTAAAATAACATCATTATCAAAATTATTAAGAAGATAGCGAAAGTAATAGCAGCCAAACATAACGTTTGTCTCCGGCACAAAGAGAGTCGCAGTTTCATAATTGCGTTTTCTCATCCCCGCGGCGATATCTTTTCCTGTAGAGGGAATAATCTGCATCAAACCAATAGCAGAAGCAGAGGAAACATCTTCCTTCTCAAACTTGCTCTCCTGCCAGATGAGGGCAAAGACAAGTAATCTATCAAGATTATACATCTTACTATATTTTTCTACAATTTTTTGATAATAAAGAGGATAGACCAATTTTTTATCCTGAAGAATAATGCCTAAACCAATTATTTGCGCATAGGCATCTGCTTCCTGGCAAAGATGAAGAAAAGTAGAAATTTTTCCTTTTCTGTAACCTTTTCTTGCCAAATTTTTTAATTCCTCTCTTGCCTCTTCTTTGATTCCTAATTTCAGTAAAAAAAGAGTGCGCCTAAACTTGGGGCTTTTTTCTAATTCTGATAAATTTATTGTAGGGGCTTGATTCATCAAGCCCGCGGGACGGATAACTCCGACCACTACAGGTTCGCAGCGAAGGTGTACTCTTTCATAAGAAATCTTTCCTTCCTGGCAGGCACAGTAGGAATAGAAACTATAAGGTAATTTCTTCAGACGATTATATGCTGTCCTTGCCTTCTCTGTTTCGCCTAATTCTTCCCGGTACTTCGCCAGAAAATAAACTGCTCTTGCCTGAATTTCCTTATTGGGAAAAGAACGAAGAATCTTTTCCAAAATTTCGGTTGCCTTTAAATAATTTTTTGATTTTGCATAGCAGCGCGCCATTTGCCAGAGACCTTCGTTATTACCTATTTTTTTATATTCACTAATCGCTTCCGCATATTTTTTTAACTTCTGCAGAATAC
>DAOVNU010000058.1 GCA_030630065.1 bacterium
TATGCACTGAAGGATTGAGGAAGAAGGTAGAATTGCAGCCCATATTGCAGAAAGCAAATTATGATTACATTGAATTAAAAGTAGGAGATGTCTTGCCTGAGGAAAGTGAAGAAAAGTTTGCAGAGGTAAAAGAAAAAATTAAGAAGTTTTCTCTACGACCTGAGGTCTTTAATACTTTTATCCCCGGTGAAATAAAGGTGGTAGGAGATAAAATTGACTCTTCACGCTTAAAAAATTGTTTGGAGGTCTCTATCAGTCGTGTTGCTGAACTTTCCGGTAAAATCATTGTTTTTGGCAGTGGTGGGGCAAGAAAAGTGCCTGAGAATTTTTCTTTTGAGAAAGCGTATCAACAATTAGTTGATTTTCTTGATCTCGCGGCTGATATTGCAAAAAACGAAGGGATTGTTATTGCCATCGAACCGCTCTTTAAACCGGCCACAAATATTATCAATCTGGTAAAGGAGGGCTTGCAATTAACTAAAGATGTTGGTAGAAAAGAAGTTAAATTATTAGCCGACCTCTTTCATATGGAGGAAGAGGACGAGCCCTTTACCAATTTATTGCCGGCTAAGGATTATCTTGCCCATATTCATATTCCCGTCCCGGTAACGGAAGGGGTTAGGCAACCTTCAATTGAAGGGATAAATCTGAAAAAGCAGAGTTACAACCATCAGGACTTTTTCCATCATTTAAAAGAGATTAATTATCAGGGGAGAATTTCTGTGGAGGATAATGGAGGCGGTCTTGAGAACGTAGAGGAAGAAGCAATCCTGCTTCTTCCCCGCTTGAAAAAAATGTGGGAGGAAGCTTGAAAAGAAAGGAGAAGAAGGAAATGGAGAAGATTTCATTGAGTCCGGAAGCCGTAAAATATGCATTGCCTGATGAGAATGCCGATGGCAAAGAGGTAAAAATTCTGGATGAGGTTACGCTTCAGCAGAAGCAACTGGGGAGGAAGATTGTGGCGGTTCAGGGACTGGGCTTTGTGGGTGCGGTTATGGCGGAGGTTGTTGCTGATAGTACCGATAGTGAAGGAAAACCAATCTACTTTGTCCATGGAGTACAGCGACCTTCGGTTCGGTCATATTGGAAAGTTCCGGTGATTAATAAAGGTGAATCACCCATTGAAGCCACCGACCCTGAGGTAGCAGAGATTTTCCCGAGGGTTGTTAAGGAGAAGAAAACCTTAAGAGCCACCTGGCATTCGCATGCTTTTTCTCTTGCCGATATTATTGTGGTTGACATTCAACTGGATGCAACAAAGCCGGTTTTTGGCGATGCGAAGACCGGATATTGTGATACCGGTGGTTTTGAAAAAGCAATTGCCGATCTGGGAAGGAATATTAAACCGGAGGCACTTGTCCTCGTGGAGACAACCGTTCCCCCCGGCACCTGTCAACATATTGTCAAACCAATTCTGGAAAAGGAATTTAAAGCGAGAGGTATTGACATCGGCAAGAATCCGCCGCGCATTGCCCATTCCTATGAGCGCGTGATGCCCGGGAGGAATTACGTTAGTTCCATCCGTAATTTCTGGCGCACCTATTCCGGGATTGATGAGACAAGTACCGGAATGGCTGAAGAATTTCTGACGAACGTTCTCGATACAAAGGAGTATCCTCTTTATGGACTGAATAATACTAATGCCTCGGAATTAGCCAAAACCTTTGAGAATTCATTCCGCGCCACGAATATTGCCCTGGTCTATGAATGGGCACTCTTTGCCGAGGAGGTGGGAATTAATCTCTTTGAGGTGGTGAAATCAATCAGGGTGCGTCCGACACACAGGAATTTAATGAACCCCGGTTTTGGAGTAGGGGGATATTGTCTCACGAAAGACCCTGTTTTAGCTAATTGGGCTTCACTAAACGTTTTTAAGAGAAAAATCGGTTTGGAAATGGCGGTGCACGCCGTTGACATCAATGATTTGATGCCCCTGCATAGTTTGGAGTTGACAAAATCTGCTCTCGGGGGAGACATTTCCGGAAAGAAAATTCACCTTTTGGGTGCTTCTTACCTTAGCGATGTCGGAGATACCAGACACAGCCCTTCCGAAATTTTCTGGAAGGCGGCGGTAAAGGAAGGGGCAACCCTGACGGTACATGACCCGTTGGTCAAGGTATGGCCGGAGGTTCCCGGGGCAGAGGTAGAGAAAGACCTCTTTGCTTCTTTAAAGGATAAAAATGCGCTTATCTTTGCGGTTGGACACAGGGAATATCTGGAACTTGACCCGGAAGAGGTAGTCAGGGCGGTAGGGAAACCTTTAGCGATTATTGATACGCAAAACCTGTTGGATGATGATAAAATTATGAAGTATCTGGACCTTGGTTGTGAAGTCAAAGGAGTTGGCAAAGGTCACATCAGGACTTTAAAATGAATATTGAAGAATTGCAAAAAATCTGTTTAGAGGTACGTAGGGACATTATCCGGATGCTGGGAGAGGCAGGCAGTGGCCATCCGGGTGGTTCACTTTCTGCGGTGGAATTGGTTGTCTCCCTTTATTTTTCCGTAATGCGGCAGAAACCGCAGAAACCTGATTGGGAGGACAGGGACCGTTTCGTTCTTTCCAAAGGGCATTGCTGCCCTCTGCTTTATGCGGTTTTAGCCAGATGTGGTTACTTTCCTTTAGAAAAACTCCTTACTCTGCGAAAATTGGGGAGTCCTCTGCAGGGACATCCGCATAATTTGGAGGTGCCGGGCATTGAGGCCTCTACCGGTTCCCTGGGCCAGGGATTGTCCATTGCCAACGGTATCGCCCTGGCGGGAAGATTGGATAAAAAAAGTTATCGGGTTTATTGTCTCCTGGGAGACGGTGAAACGGATGAAGGGCAAATCTGGGAAGCGGCAATGACTGCCAATCACTACCATCTGGATAATCTTTGCGCCATTGTTGACCGAAACCGTTTACAAATAGATGGAGAAACAAAGAATATTATGCAACTTGAGCCCTATAACGAAAAGTGGGAGGCGTTTGGCTGGAAAGTAATAGAAATTGACGGGAATAATCTTAAAGAAATCTCGGAGGCCTATGCTCAGGCCGAGAATATAAAGGGTAAACCGGCTGTAATTATTGCGCATACGATAAAAGGCAAAGGGGTTTCCTATATGGAGAATAGGGTGGAGTGGCACGGGAAAGCCCCAAAAAAGGAAGAGGAAGAAAAAGCATTAAAGGAATTAAGATGAAACTGAAGTCAACCCGGGATGGGTACGGAGAAGCGCTCCTGAAGTTAGGTAATGAAAATCCTGATGTTGTTGTCCTTACCGCCGATTTAGGAGAATCGACAAGGTCGCACTGGTTTAAGGAAAAATTTCCCGAAAGATTTTTTCAGATAGGGGTTGCAGAAGCTGATATGATTGGAACCGCTGCCGGATTAGCCCTTTCGGGAAAAATTGCTTTTGTCAGCGGTTTTGGTGTTTTTGTCACCGGCCGGGTCTGGGACCAGTTAAGAATTAGCGTTGCCTATAGTAATGCGAACGTCAAGATTGGCTCCACCCATTGCGGAATTACTGTTGGAGCAGACGGCGCTAGCCATCAGGCAATAGAGGATATTGCTTTGATGAGGGTCTTACCCGGTTTTACCGTGATTGTTCCTGCCGATGCTCTTGAAGCAACCAGGGCAACGGTTGCGGCTTCTAAAATTTACGGCCCTGTTTATCTTCGCCTGGGGAGAGCGCCTTTGCCGATTGTTACCGAAGAGGCGGAGGTCTTTACCATTGGTAAAGCACAGCTTCTCAAAGAAGGGGATGATTTAACCGTTATTGCCTGCGGCGTGATGGTTAAGGAATCCTTAGAGGCCGCGAAAGTTCTCAAAGAAAAAGGGATTTCCGCAAGGGTTATTAATCTGCATACTATCAAACCGATTGACAGAAAATCTATTATTAATGCGGCAAAAGAGACGGGAGCAATTATTACCGCCGAGGAGCATCAGGTTATGGGAGGGATGGGCAGTGCGGTCGCAGAGGTAGTGATGGAAGAATATCCTGTTCCGATGAAAAGAATCGGGATTCTGGACCGCTTTGGTCAATCGGGAAAGCCGGACGAGTTGATGAAAGAGTATCATTTAACTGCAGATGATATTGTTCTGGAAGCCGCGAATATTCTGAAAAGAAAATGACGGAGTCATTGCGAGGCACGAACTGTCGTGGCAATCCGAGACCAGTAATCAGTATTTCGGGAGTAAGGGGGGTTATCGGGGAATCCCTTACGCCGGAGGTAATTGCAAGATTTGCCGCCTCTTTTGGCACCTACCTTGAAGGAGGAAAAGTAGTTGTTGGCCGGGATACGCGATTATCCGGGGAGATGGCTAAATACGCTGTATTCAGCGGATTGTTGTCTGCCGGATGTGACATTATTGACTTGGGAATTGTTCCTACCCCTACCGTTCAACTCCTAACCGAAAGATTGAAGGCTGATGGCGGAATGGTCATTACCGCCAGTCATAATCCTCCCGAATATAATGGTTTGAAATTTATCTCTTCTGATGGCGCTTTTCTCAATTCCTCACGAATGAAGAAGCTCCTGGCCATTTACACGCAAAATAAGATTAAATATCCATCATTTAATAAAGCAACAAAGATAAAAGAGTGTCATCAGCAGGCAATCAATTTTCATTTGAAGAAAACCCTTTCTTTCCTTAACCTTAATCTTATCCGCAAAAAACGTTTCTACGTTGCTCTGGATTGCTGCGATGGTGCGGGTTCTGTTATTACTCCTCTATTGTTGAAAAAATTGGGCTGTCGGATTTCTGTAATTAACGATAAACTGGACAGAGTTTTTTCCCGTCCTCCCGAGCCCATTCCTGAAAATCTTTCCGGACTTTGTAATCTGGTAAAAAAGACAAAGGCGGATGTTGGATTTGCCGTAGACCCTGATGCCGACAGATTAGCCATTATTTCCGATAAAGGGAAGCCCATTGGCGAGGATTATAGTTTGGCTTTAGTAACTCAATTTATTCTCTCCAAAAAAAAAGGACTTGTAGTTGCCAATCTTTCTACCTCCCAATTGATGGATGATGTTACCCGGGAATTTCGTTGCCCTCTTTTCCGCAGCAGGGTAGGGGAGATTAACGTTGTGGAGGAGATGAAAAAAAGGAAAGCAATCATTGGCGGGGAAGGGAATGGAGGAATAATCTTTCCTCCGCTTCATTACGGAAGGGACAGTTTAATCGGAATGGGGTTAATTCTGCAATATCTTGCGCAAAGCGGGAAATCCGTCTCACAATTGGCGGAAGAGCTCCCTTCCTATTATATGATGAAAAAAAAGATTCCTCTACCCAAACAAGGAGCAAAAAAATCTATCGCTAAGGTTAAGAAATATTTTTGCCGGGAAAAGATTGATCTTCTGGACGGCATCAGGGTAACCGGAGAAAATTGGTGGATTCATCTGCGTCCTTCAGGCACAGAGCCAATCATAAGGTTGATTATAGAAGCAAAAACAAAGAAAGAGGCGGAAAAACTCCATAAAACGGTCTCTAAATTGATAATTAGGTAAAATTATCCATTGGAAGAGCATAAAACCCTTCTGTTGTCATTCCCGAAATTAACAATCGGGAATCCATTTCTGTCATTTCAATTTTGTAGTTGCCTGATTCATCAGGCGTCTTTTGTCATTTTTACCCTATTTTCCATTCAGATATTACTTGAAGTGAGATACTCTAACCCTCCGCAAAATAA
>DAOVNU010000038.1 GCA_030630065.1 bacterium
ATCCTTTAACTTTAGATTGGAAATGCGACAATCACTGTCAATAACGCAGGAGGTAATCTCACAATTCTCTAATACCACGTTATCAAAAATAACACTGTCAGTCACCTTTGAGTTAATAATTTTACTATTTTTACCGGAATAGTTTTTTTTCTTCAGGTAATATCTGTTTGCCGCCAAATAGGAATTTCTGCTTCCAATGTCAAACCAGACGTCCGAGAAAAGAAAACTATGCATCGGAATTTTTTTCTTTTTTAGCAGCCAACTACAGAAGTATCCCATTGCATCCTTCCCTCTTTCACTCTGAGCCAAGAATTCCGGTATCAGGTCTAAAACTTTATGAGGAAAGATATAACAGGCGGTAGAGATTAAACTTGTTTTGGGAAAAGCCGGTTTTTCCAAAAAATCAATAATTCTTCCTTTTTCATCTATTTCCACGTTGCCGTATTTATTTCTAATTTTTTCTTTATCTTTAATGTCATAAACCGCAATCAGGAATTCACCGCAATAGGAATCAATAAATTTTTTTAAATCAAACTCAAAGATATTATCCCCGGCAATAATTAGAAGGTCATCCTTGATTCTTTTCTTTTTAACCAAAAAATTCAAAGAGCCCACACTACCCAATTTGTTACTGTCCGAGGTTGTTGGTTCAACAATAAGGTTTACCAGATAATTAGTTTTCCTTTGCCATTCCTTAAAAGAGGAGAGAAATTTTCTGTTGGTGGAAATAAATGGTTTTTCCGAAAAAGGATAATGCCTCAGAATATACTCAATAATCGGTTTTCCTGCCACCGGAAGCAATGACTTTGGTCTTTCCGCAGTTATTGGCTGTAATCTGGTGCCATACCCTCCGGCTAAAATTATCGTTTTCATTTTACTACCATTTTTTACGTCTAAAGATGTGGTTATACGTATCTACTTCCACAAGAAATCCTTTATTTGCCTCTCGTCTATATACTCCTCTGTAATTCATGGTAATGCTAAACTCCCAGTAGATATCGGTTCCTTCAATTTTCCTATGTCTTAACGAAGGATATCTTTCATCCTTAATGAGCATATCAATAGCCCAATAAAGTTTTTCTCTAACAAAGTTAGGAAATTTACCAATCTTTTTCCTGAGGGACTTTGGGATGACTATTTTCTTAATCACTTTTCTATATCCTCCCTCAGTTGCTTCCCGCTTCGGTAAGTTTTATACTCTCCTTTTTTTATCTCTCCTTCGGACCTCTTAATCGATTCCTGCCACTCTTTACTCCAGAAGTAGGCCTGGTCTTTCCTGACAATGTGGACAGGGTTCATTATAATCTCTCCGTCTTTTTCTTTGAAACTGACAAGGTCCCCTTTTTTTAAACCTGATTTTTCTCTAACCTCCCTGGGAATAACAACCTGATAATGCCCGGTTATTTTGGAAATTGCAATTGCCATTCTTAATCACCTCCTAATATTAATATCATAATATCATAAAGTATGAATTATATCAAGAGTGTCTACTTTACAAATTCAGTGAACCACGTATCTATCTCTGCTTCTTTTCATTACATCCTCTCCGCATCCAGAAACATATCCTTTTGGTATTCCCGGAAGTTCACCGCTATTTTATTGTATGGAATTTCAAAGTTCATCTCGATAAATCAGGCAAAGCAAGCTTTGCCACTGCATAAGCAGAATAAGCTCGACTTTGTTCGGATAAACCTCTTACCACAAAAGTCGCATCGATACTCACTGCCGATGATGTTGTTGGGGATTACTTCAGTTTTGAATTATTTTGGAGACCTCTTTTGAGATAGAGCCCCCTTTAGCAACCGCCTCTGCTCTGATTTTTTCTGTCAAGTTATTTCAACAGATATTTATATTTGGCAAATACGTCTACCTGTTTCTGGATATAATTTTCTGCCTCCTGGTTATTCATTTTTTCGGTCTCCTTTACCAGGGCGATGAATCTGCCCTGCCAGAGGGCGCGGAGAACATCGATTACTTCTTCTCCTTTGAGGAATGCCTTGACGGAATAATATACCGCCTTTACCCAGAGTTCAAGAGGCAGGGAAAAATTCCCTATATTCTCTTTGTCTATTTTTTTAAAGGAAGGTAATAAGTCCCCCAAAAATTCTGCTTCCTTTTTCTCCTGGATGAACTCCTGATACTTTGCCTTGAATTTGCTTAAAAGCATCTCCTTATTCACCGGAATTCGGCTCGGAGATTGAGCCGGAATTTCTCCAAGCCGCTTAATTTCTCTCATCCCTTCCACCTTCTTAATCTGCTCCTGATAGTAGCCAATCAACTTAAAGATTGTCCCTACAACCTGGTAGAACATCGGGACAAGAAGTTTCTCCGGGTCATCATATTCCTTGGTTGATTCATGTTCTTTGATTCCCAATACGGACTCCACTATCTTCATTTTCTCACAACAGGCGACTGTGGTTAAAAAGATGTCAATCCCAAATTTTCCCGGGAAAAGTTTATGGGCGAGAACAATTTCGCGATAACGCGAGGAGAGTCCGTATTCCCCGCCAATCGGCTGTCTAATATTCACTCCATAGAGGGTTTTGGTCAAAGGGAAAGCAATCTGGTTGGTAATTACTCCGTCATACCTGTCTCTCAGATAAAATGGGAGAACAAGGTCATTTCCCTCTAAAATTGGAAGAAGCAATTTCTTAATCCATTCCGGCTTAATACTGGTTAAATCACCATCCACTAAAGCAGTTGCCTCCGCTTCTCTTTCCTTGCTTAATGTAAGAATTGTCTTTACTCCATTTCCCTTGCCTAATGAACCCCCCTGCTCTCTTACTATCTTCTCACTTCTTGACTCAATCTTATCGGCAATTTCCCGGGTTCCATCCGTTGAGAACCCGTCGGAAATAATAATTAATCCCTCCTTATCCGGAAAATAAGTCCTTAACCCCTCATCAACTATTTTCACGACACTCTCAATCGTCTTCGCACAATTCTTAGTGCTAATTCCTACCGCTATTCTCATTTTTTCTCCTTTTTTATTTGTGCGATGAATCGCACCGCTACAATGTCGAGCAAGCTTGACCACTACAATTTAACGCGCAACTACGTTTAAGATTTTTTTAGCAATTTCTTTTTTAGATAAAAGGGAAAAATCGATTACCTCTCCTTTTTTATTGAGCAATTTAACCATCTTTTTTCCCTTTGCTTCACCAAAAAAGCCGGGACTACTAACGACTAAAAAATCAAGATTTTTCTCTCTCATTTTTTGCAGACCATTCTTAACAAAATTTTCGGTCTCCAGAGCAAAACCAACAAAAAGTTGATTTTTCTTCTTCCTCTTACCCGCTTCTTTGAGGATGTCGGGATTGCTAATGAGAGAAAGGTTAATTTTTCTCTTGCTTTTAATTTTGTTTTTTTTAATTTGGCTTACCCGATAATCTCCTACAGCTGCAGTCATAATCAGACAATCAACTTTGCTAACGTAACGGAAAATTTCTTCTTTCAACTCCGCTGCGGATTCAATGTAAATTAGCTTTACTCCTTTTGGTGGTTTTAAGAAGGTAGGGCCGCTGATAAGGGTAACATTATATCCTTTTTTTCTTGCCAACTCTGCAAGAAGATAGCCCATCTTTCCCGTGGAGTAGTTAGTGATAAATCTGACGGGGTCAATCTTTTCCCTGGTTGGACCAGCCGTAATCAGAATTTTTTTCATTTTTCTATCCTCGGGGATGGTATTTATGATGAATTTCCTTTAATCTACTTCTTTCAATGTGGGTATAAATCTGCGTGGTGGAAATAGAACTATGCCCTAACAGTTCCTGGACTGCTCTCAAATTTGCTCCCCCTTCCAGAAGATGGGTAGCAAATGAATGCCGCAGAGTGTGGGGCTTCGCCCCGTACCTTTTTACGACTTTCCACAAACTCTGTCGGGACAAACCACTGCCCAATCTGCTTAAAAAAAGAACATTTGTCGCTCTATCCTTCCGTATAAACTTAGCCCGCCAATATTTAAGATAGATGGAAAGAGCGTTTTTTGCACTATTTCCTACCGGCACTATTCTTTCTTTTCTCCCTTTCCCCATTATCCGGACGTAGTTCTGCTTTAAATGAAGGTTGGAAATCTTTAGATTTATAATTTCTGAGGCACGCATCCCGGTGGCATAGAGCAACTCTAAAATTGCTAAGTTTCGGCTGATAAATCCGTTACGTTTCTGCTTATTAAGAGAGGTAAATAATCTCTCTGTTTCTTCCTTGCTTAATACATCGGGTAATTTTTTCCAGAGTTTAGGAGAACTTATGTCGGAAAGGGAGTCAGAGGAAATAAAACCTTCGGCAAGTAGAAACCTGCAAAACCCTTTTATTGCCGCCAGATTTCTTGAAATGGAGGCAGAGGAAAGTCCTTTATTTTTTAAATTCTCTAAATAAAGGATAAGATTTTCCGGCGAAATTTTCTTCCAGGAAATATTTCTTGCATCAAGGAATTTTTTGTATTTTTCCAAATCGTAATTATAGGAGGCGACAGTATTTGGCGAAAACCCCCTTTCTATTTTAAGGTAATCAAGAAATTCCGTAATTTTATCCTCCATGTCTACTCCATGTCTATGGGGTCAGGTCTCCACATTTGACAAAATATCTCAGGGGTTAAGCATGCAAAAATTTTGTCAAATGTGGAGACCTGACCCCTTTATTAACTTTTTAAATTCTGACTCATCAATAATCTTTATCCCCAGAGTTTTTGCTTTTTGTAATTTTGAACCCGGCTCTTTTCCCGTGAGAATAAAAGTTGTTTTCGGTGAGACCGAAGAGGTGAGCCGTCCTCCAAGACCTTTAATTAAGCGGGTAACTTCGCTTCTCGTAAAATTTTCCAACGTTCCCGTAAGAACAATTCTTTTTCCGGAAAATATTTTCTTTTCATTTTTCACTTTCAACCCTGATTTTTTAATTGCTTTTACTCCGGCTTGCTCCAATTTCTCCAGGACAATGGCGGTTTCCTTATCTCTAAAAAAATTAAAGATACTTTCCGCCATAGTTGGTCCAATCTCCGGGATAGAGGAAAGAGTTTCCAAATCGCTATTTCTTAACTCCAAAATGGACTGAAATTTCTCAGATAAAATCTCGGCACTATGAATTCCGATATGCCTGATGCCGAGAGCAAAGAGAAAATTAGGTAGAGGCCTTTCCTTGCTTTTTTCAATCGCCTTTAAAAGATTCTGACTTGACTTCTCTCCCATCCTCTCCAGAGTGATTAAGTCCGCAAGTTTCAATTTCAAAAAGTAAAGGTCACCGTAATCTTCTACTAATTTCTTCTGCACCAGGAGGTTCACCAGTGCCTCTCCTAACCCCTCAATATCCATTGCCTCCCGGCTGGCGAAATGTTTGATTCTTTCGCTGACCTGAGCCGGACAGCGAACGTTCTCACACCGGACCGCTACCCCATCGGTATCCCGGTAAACTTTCCCGCCGCAGACAGGGCATTTCTCCGGCATTTTGAAAATTGCCTCTTTTCCGGTTCTTACTTCTTTAACTACTTTTAATATTTTGGGGATAATATCGCCACCTTTCTCAATGAAGACCTTATCCCCAATCCTGACGTCCAATCTTTTAATTTCATCTTCATTATGTAAGGTAGCCCGGGAGATGGTGGAACCGGCAAGTCCCACCGGTTCCAGGATGGCTACGGGAGTTAATACCCCTGTGCGGCCAACCTGAAGAATAATGTCCTTCAACCTTGTCGTTGCCTGCGCTGCAGGAAATTTATAAGCAACAAGCCAGCGCGGACTTTTTGTCGTTGCCCCCAATTTTTCCTGGGCGGTGAGAGAATTTACCTTAATTACAATCCCGTCGGTATCATAAGGTAATTTATCTTTTTTTTCCTGAAACTTCCGGCAATAATTAATTACCTCTTCGATATTGGTAAATAGTTCAACGTGAGGATTAACGGGAAAACCAAGTTCCCTTAAAAGTTGGAGAACAGGATAATGTTCTCTAGGTCCCTTTCTTAAAAAACCAGTATAAACAAAAAGATTTAAGGGTCTTCGGGAAACCAAAGCCGGGTCAAGCAGTTTCAGGGAACCGGCGGCAGCATTGCGGGGATTGACAAAAAGTGGCTCCCCTTCTTTCTTCCTGCGCTGGTTGAGAAGATCAAACTCTTTTTTCTTAAAGTAAACCTCTCCCCTCACCTCTATTGTTGATGAAAAAGGAATGGAAAGCGGCAGGTTCCTGATTGTTCTGAGATTTGCGGTAATTTCATCACCCTGATCGCCATCCCCACGGCTGACACCCTGAATAAAATAACCGTTCTCGTAAATCAGAGAAACCGCCACTCCGTCAATCTTTGGCTCTACTACGTATTCGGTTTTTTCCGTAAGAAGTTTTGTTACTCGCCTGTCAAAATCAAGCAGTTCTTCGGAGGAATAGGTATTATCGATGGAAAGCATCGGAAATTTGTGTTTTACCGTTTTAAATTCCTTTAATGGCTCCCCGCCTACTCTCTGCGTTGGGGAATCAGCCGTTTTATATTGAGGGTATTTCTTCTCTGACGCAATCAACTCTTTTAAAAGAGTGTCATATTCGTAATCGCTGATTTCCGGATTGTCCTCAAGATAATACTTTCGGTTATGATAGTTGATGAGTTTTACCAACCTTCTTATCTCTTTTTCTGAATCCATTATCTTCCTAAAGCCAGACGTTCTGCCAAAAACTCAGGCAGTCCGGCACGAATAATCTTCTCCTGCGCCTTTTTTACCTCATAAAAGCATCTCTTAATCCCAAGAATTTTTTTCTCAGTATCATAGATAGCAAAACTGGCTGCCGGATTTCTATCCCTTGGCTGTCCCACACTACCAACGTTAACCAGATACTTTTTCCCATTTTTAAATTTCACTTCCGTCTCTGGCAAAACCTCCACTTTTCTTTCTTCGGGATTATAAACGTAAATTCCGGGAATATGAGAATGACCGAAAAAACAGATTTTCTTCTTCAATAACTGAAAGTTCATTTGCAAATCTCTTAAACTAAAAACATAATTAAATTTTTCCGGTTTCTCCAAACTGCTGTGAACAAGAATAAAATTTTCCTTCTCTTGCATAAGCGGTAAG
>DAOVNU010000088.1 GCA_030630065.1 bacterium
ATGTACTATTTTCTTTTCTCTTTTGACTACCCCGAGCCATTGGTCAGGGGTTTGCGGCGAACGGTTGATGCTGCTCGCGGGCTTATCGAGAGAACCAGGGCGGATGTCACCAATGCTGTTTGCCAAAAAAGATTAGAAGAAAAACTGTCAAAATGAAAAAAATCGGTGTTTTGACCGGCGGGGGTGATGCCCCGGGGATGAATGCAGCAATCAGAGCCATAGTGAGGATGGCGATTTATTTCGACTGGGAGGTTATCGGGATTGAAGAGGGTTTCTCCGGTCTTATCTCCAATAAATTTCGGCGATTGGATTCCTCCGCGGTAAGTGGCATTATCCATCAGGGAGGAACAATTCTACGTTCGGTAAGATGTCCTGAATTTAAACAGAAACGTAATTTAAAAAAAGCAATTAAGAATATCAGAGAAGGGAAAATCGACGGATTGATTGTTATCGGGGGGAATGGTTCCTTGAAAGGTGCTCACACTATTCAAAAACAGGGGATTCCCGTAAACTTTATTCCGGCTTCGATTGACAACGACGTTTTTGGAACGGAAGATACAATTGGTTTTGATACTGCGGTCAACACCGCTCTTGATGCCATTGACAAAATCAGGGATACCGCAGTCAGCCATGAAAGAATTTTCCTGATTGAGGTAATGGGGAGAAAGAGCGGTTTTTTGGCTCTGGAGGTTGGCCTTGCCGCAGGAGCAGAAGCAATTTTAATTCCGGAAGTTAAGTTTAAAATCGAAGCCCTCTGTAATATTTTGAAAAAAGGCATAAAAAGGGGAAAGAAAAGTTATATTATCGTTGTTGCCGAAGGAGCGGGAAAAATCTCTGAGATTGGTCAGGAAATTGGTAAGAGAATTAAAGGCGAAATTAGGGTGACGACTCTTGGTTATCTTCAGCGGGGTGGGTCTCCCAGTGCTGATAGTCGTAATTTGGCATCTCGCCTGGGGGGTCTTGCCGTCAAACTTTTAAAGAATAAGAAAAGTGGAAAAATGGTGGGAATTGCACGGGGAGAGATTGTGCCTGTTCCAATCGAGAAAGTTTATCTACGCCGAAAAAGAATAGACCTTCAAACCTACCAATTAGCAAAAATCCTGGGTCTTTGATATTGACAAAAAAGAGATAATAAAATAAACTTGCTTTTGAATGAAAGTTGTTGTTGCCGAAGATACAGGTTTCTGTTATGGTGTTAAAAGGGCGATTGACATTGTAACCGAACGGCTGAAGGAGAAGGGAAAGGTTTATTCTTTGGGACCTTTGATTCATAACCAGATTGTAATCAGGAAATTAGAAAAAGAGGGTTTGAGGATAGTAGATAACCCTTCGCAAATTAGGGGTGACCTTATTATTCGTTCCCATGGACTTCACCCTGTTTTAATTGAAGAGGTAAAAAAAAGAAATCTTAGGATTATTGATGCTACCTGTCCCTTCGTGAAAATGGTGCAAAGAAGGGTAAAGTATCTCATCACAAATGGCTATGAAGTTATTATTGTCGGGGACCCCAATCACCCCGAGGTTAGAACTCTGGCCGGCTTTGCCCGTGATGAAGCAATAATTGTAAATAATAGCTTGAAGTTCAAAGTTCAAAGTTTAAAGTTAGGAACAAAGAAGGTTGGGGTGGTGAGTCAAACGACCATTAATAAGAAAGATTACCAGAAAACGGTTGCACAATTGTATAAGAAAATTGAGCCGGAAGAATTTTTAATCTTTGACACTGTTTGCCAGATCACCGAGAAAAGACAAAAGGAGGTGTCCATATTATCTCGAAAGGTTGATGCCTTTCTTGTTTTAGGGGGTAAAGAGAGTTCCAATACCAGAACTCTCTATGAGATCTGCCGGAAAAGAGGTCCTGCTTTTCTTGTTGAGGCATCTTCCCAGGTTAAGAAAGAATGGTTTATTGGTGTGAAGACCGTTGGAATTCTTTCGGGGACGTCCACGCCCGATTGGGTAATTAAGGAAGCAATTGATACTCTTGGAAAAATGAAATGAATAAAGAACTAAGCAAAATTCTTGACCAGAAACTAAAAAAATTTAAAGAGGGAAATTTAATCAAAGGAAAGGTTGTGCGCATCGATAAAGATGGAGTAATCCTTGACGTTGATTATAAATCAGAGGGTAGGGTCCCGAACTCTGAATTTAAAAAGCTGAAAGATGTTAAAATCGGAGACGAGATAGATGTAATAATCGAGTCACTGGAACCAAATGATAATGGCCTCCTTCTTTTTTCCAAAGAAAGGGCAGACCTCTCGCTCAACTGGTATCGCATCGAGAAAACGTATGAGACCGATACGCCCATTGAGGGAAAGGTTGTTCAAGTTGTGAAAGGAGGTTTCAAAGTAGATATTGGTGTGCTTGCTTTTCTTCCCGGTTCCCAGGCAGGCATCAATCCCCTGACCGAACCTAACCAGTTCCTGGGTAAGAACTACCAATTTAAGATTATTAAGATTGATCGGCCCAAGAAGAACGTAGTTCTTTCCCGCCGTACTCTTCTGGAAGAAGAAGAAAGAAAAAAACAACTTACCATTCTTTTAAAGTTAAAGGAAGGTGACTGGGTTAAAGGAAAAGTAAAGAGTATTGTTGATTATGGCGCTTTTATTGAAACAGATGGTGTCAATGGGTTTCTCCATATCAATGAAATGAGCTGGGGCAGAATTAGCCATCCATCCCAGATTTTAAGAGTGGGAGAGGAGATTGAGGTTCTTGTCTTAAGAATCAAGCAGGAGCAAGGAGAGGTTTCCTTTGGTCTGAAGCAGAGAACACCCAACCCCTGGGAAAAGATAGAGGAAAAATATCCGGTGGGTTCCAAAGTCAGAGGGAAAGTTGTTAACATCACCGACTATGGCGTTTTCGTCAAATTAGAAGAGGGTCTGGAAGGGCTTCTCCATATATCGGAACTATCCTGGATTGCTCACATTAAACATCCTTCCGAAATTGTTGCGATGGGTGATGAATTAGAACTCCTTGTTATCGGGATGGAAAAGGAGCGTCAAAAAATCTCTTTTTCTCTGAAGGGACTGGAACCAAATCCCTGGGAAAAGATAGGAGAAAAATATCCGTCGGGCACAAAATTTAAGGGAAAAGTAGTCAGTATTACCGATTACGGCGCCTTTATCGAGATTGAGAAAGGGATCGATGGGTTGCTGCACATTTCCAATATCTCCTGGGACGAAATTAAACATCCTTCGGATATTCTGAAAAAAGGAGAAAAGGTAGATGTAGTTGTGCTTTCTGTAGACCCGAAAAAAAGAAAGGTTGCCCTGGGGATGAAACAACTGAAAAAGAAACCAGAGAATAAAGAGGGAGAAAAATGAAAAAGAAGGGGTTTACCCTGATAGAGTTGTTGGTGGTAATGGCGATTATGGCGGTTTTAGCCGGTTTACTTTTACCGGCTTTAGGAAGAGCAAGGGAGAAAGGAAGAAGAACCGTTTGTATGGCTAACCTTAAACAAATTGGGCTGGCAATCCATATGTATGCTGAGGATTACTATGAGAGATTTCCCGGGAACGGAAAGGAGGATACCGGTTCTTCAGAGATGGGTTTACTCTTTCCCCGCTATATTAATGCCTCTACCGTCTGGGACTGCCCGGGAGACAAGAAAACTGCCTTTGCCGCAATTTCCAATCATATTCTTACCAATTCCAGTTATGCCTACGATGATGAGCATCTGGAGAGTGAGGACCTTGATCTTAAGTTATCTCTCAGTGCCGATAAAGGTGTTTCAACAACCTTAACCAAGAAATCAAATCACAGTAATGAGGGGGTAAACGTTCTCTATCTGAGCGGGGCCGTAAAATGGGTAATTGCCGATGATGATGGCAATATCAGAACCTCTGACGTCAGCAATAAAAAAGACCTTAAGGATTAAGAGATGAAAAGAGGGTTTACCCTTGCCGAGATTCTGGTCGTAATGGCCATTATCGCTACACTTGCCGGACTTTTTCTGCCTACCTTAAGAAAAGCGCGTAAGCGCGCCCTCAATGGTAAAGCCAAAGTTGCAATCTCCTGTCTGGAAACGGCCATATCGATGTACGAAACCGATTTTAGTGATTATCCTCCTAACAACGGAGAAGATTGCAAGAATCTGGTTTTTCTCCTCCAGGGTCCTGTGGTAAGTAGTTTTTGGCATGGTCCTTATATGCGGTTTAAGGAAAGAGAACTGAAAGACGGAAACCTTGTTGACCCCTGGGGAAATTCCTACCTTTATAAATATCCTCAAATCAAGCATTTTAATGTGGCTTATCTCCTTTACTCTAATGGTCCTGACCTGATTTTTGGCACCGAAGATGACATTGTTAACTGGTAAGGGACAAGGATGAAAAGGAATGTGGGTTTTACTCTTCTGGAAATACTGATTGTTCTGATTATAGTCGGACTTTTCAGTTTAA
>DAOVNU010000109.1 GCA_030630065.1 bacterium
AAATATTCCTTTTTTGCGGTTCTTCTTGGTATTACTATTTCTGTAGTGGGGGCGGTCTATCCTGCCTATCTTTCATCAAAGATGGAACCGGCAGAAGCGATTAGAAAGGAGGTCTAAACAAAATGCCAAGAGAGATGATTGTGAGGGTGATGGATTTGAAAAAGGTCTATTTTTTAGGTAAGGTTCGTTTGGAGGTTCTTAAGGGAATTGAATTGGAGATTCTGCGGGGAGAGTATATCTCAATTATGGGACCTTCGGGAAGCGGTAAGACAACGCTCTTTAATATGGTTGGAGGTCTGGATAAACCCACCGAGGGGAAGGTATATATTGATGAGGTTGATGTTGCACAATTGGATGCTTATGAACTTGCCTGGTTACGTTGCCGCAAGATTGGTTATATCTTTCAAACCTTTAATCTCATTCCGGTAATGACCGCTTTGGAAAATGTCACGCTGCCAATGATTTTTGCGGGAATTAACCATGACGATTCAGTAGAAAAAGGAATTAAGCTTTTGGAACGGGTGGGTCTCGGGGATAGAATTCAGCATAAGCCCTTTGAACTTTCCGGAGGTCAGCAGCAGCGAGTGGCGGTGGCGCGTGCTTTTGCCAATGACCCTGCTATCATTCTTGCCGATGAACCTACAGGAAATCTTGATTTGAAGACCGGTAAGGAAATTATCGCTCTTTTAAAAGGGATGAATGAAAAAAGCAAGGTCAGCGTTATTACCGCTACGCACGATTTGAAAATGCTTGACGTCTCCGACCGCGTTGTCTGGATTCGGGATGGCTCAATCGAAAGAATCGAGGAGAGAGCCAACCTTAAACTGAAAGTTGGGGAAGTGGATGGAGAGGAGGCCGGGTAAAACTGAGGATTTTAGGACTGGACGTTGGCGAAAAACGTATTGGTGTTGCTCTCAGTGACCCTCTGGGAATCGTTAGTAAAGTTCTTACTACGATTGAATACCGAGAAGAAGAAAAAGTTTTCTCTAAATTATTTTCACTTTTTAAGGAAAATGAAGTTGGGGAAATTATCGTTGGTTTTCCTTTCAATTTTAATGGCACGATTGGTAGGCAAGGAGAAAAAGTTCTTGCGTTTATCGAGAAACTAAAACAAAAGGTTGATGTTCCTATTAAAAAGTGGGATGAAAGATTTAGCACCAAGATTGCCACTGACCTTTTGCTTCAAGCCGACCTTTCCCGAAGAAAGAGAAAAAAATTGGTGGATAAAATTTCCGCAGTTATTATCCTTCAGAGTTATCTTGATTCCCGGAACACTCAATAATTTTCTTTAGTTGTTTCAGAGAGATTTCCAAATCTTCATTAACAATTTTATAGTCGTACTTTTCCTTAAAAACCTTTATCTCTTTTTGACTGGGTCCGGTTCTTTTTTTAATTTCCCGCTTTTCTTCTCCCCTTTTTTTTAATCGTTTCTGCAGGTCATTTAATGAAGGGGGAAGAATGGCAATTAAACTGGTAATTTTCGGATATTTTTTCTTGAGTTGAAAAGCGCCCTGACTGTCCAGGGAGAGAATAATTTTTTTATTCTGCAGAAGTGCCTCTTTCAGAAATTCTGCGGATGTCCCATAACAATTTCCGTAAATCCTGGTCCACTCAACAAATTTGCCTTCCTTTGCCATTCTTGCAAACCCTTCCTTTGAGATAAAATAATAATCCTCTCCTTCCCTTTCACCTAATCTTTTTCTTCTGGTGGTATAAGAAATAGAATAAAAAAGAGCGGGTAAATTTTTTGCCAACATTTTGCAAAGGGTTGTTTTACCCGCTCCGGAAGGGGCAGAAATTACAAAAATTTTACTTTTTTTGTTCCTTTTTCTCGGGGGGATTTTCCGTTCCATAGGTCTTCAGATTATGAAGTATTCTGACGGCGACCTTTTTAAAACTGGTGTTATCCCTCAAATGCTCCCATTGTTTGATGGCCTTTTTAATCTGACCGTTTTTTGCGTAGGCATGCGCCAGGCAACTATCAACGTACTCCGGGTGAGGGAATTTAACCGCTTTTTCAAAGTATTTCACGGCATTTGCGTAATCCTTTGCTTTATGGTAATAGGTCCAGGCGAGTTCAAAGTAGAGGTCATAGCGGTTGGGATTGTGCTTTACGCCTCTTTCAAGGAAGTTAAGCCCTGTTTGGAGCCAGTAATTTTTCTCCTTTTCCGTTTTCATCAAAACGTAGATATTGTAAGCCATATGCCAACCTCCCACCGCCCAGGGAGTGATAAAATGGGGTTGTAAAAAGGTAATGGAATTGAACAAAGGAAGCATCCTGTAGTGTTGACCGGAATGCCAGCAGTGGTGAACCTGCAGCCAGAGAAGGTCAGCGCCAATCCCCCGAAAACCACTAAGAATCAAACTGCCGGCAATCTCTCCCGGCATCAATAATAAATTTGCTTCCAGATCTTCAAATTTTCTTTGCAGGTCAATACTTCTCTGAAGGAAGGAGATTCCGACCAGGAGGATAATTATTGCGGAGAAGATTTTAATTGCAAATGATTTTTTTTTGGAGAGCATTTAATAGATTTAAATTTCTCTCTTTTGGAAGAAATAGATACCAATCAAGAGAGCGACAGCAACGTAAATGAGCCCATAACTGATTGTTTTCGCCAGATAACTCCATTTTACAAAAACGTCCACCGCTACCTTATCCCGAATATTGAAGTTCTCAAAATTAGGAATAATCCGATAAAAAGCCGTGCTGAGTGCCCTCAGTAAGGTATTCTTCGTTTGCTCCATAATGGAGTGTCCGTAAGCGATAAGGTGTCCAACAAGATAGAGAAAGATGGAAAAAATGACGGTAAAAGCAGAGGAGGCAAACGTAGAGACCGCTAAGGCAATGGCTCCGATAAGAAGTAGTTCAAAGAAGATGAGAATTAACGCCTTGAATACCCCCAGGCCAACCGTATGTTCCTTAAAGAGAAGAAGTCCGATGAAGAAAATTGCCATTACTAAAAAATTCAAAAGGGTTGTAAGGGAAATCCCTAAAAATTTTCCGATGACAAAATCTCTTCTTCTCAAAGGTTTGGCAAGGAGAGTATATAGGGTCTTCTTTTCAATCTCCGAACTGATCGCTCCAATTGCGCCAAAGATGACAATTAATGCTCCAAAGAACTCAATGGCGGAGAGTCCTACATCCTTAATCATCTTTATTTCTTCTCCAGGGGTAAGGAAGGAAAAGAGTTGAGAAGACCCGATTAGAACGAGGCCAAAGACCAGGAGAACCTGCAAACCCTTCTTACGTAACAATTCCTTAAAACTATTTTTGGCAATAATTAGTGGTTTATACATTTTTTCCTTTAACTATTTTGATAAAAAGGTCTTCAAAAGTTTCTGCTTTTTCCTCGTGGAGAAGTTTTTTTAGTTCCCCCACCACCAGAAGTTTTCCCTCGTCAAGAATGCCAATGCGGTCGCAGATTCTTTCCACCTCAGAGAGGAAATGACTGGAAAGAAGGATTGTTTTCCCTTCGCTCTTTAATTTCATAAGAAGGTCTCTCGATTCTCTTCCGCCAATTGGGTCCAATCCGGTTGTCGGTTCATCCAGAATTAGAAGTTTGGGGTCATTAAGCAGAGCGCAGGCAAGTCCAATTCTTTCCAACATTCCCTTGGAGTAATTTCCCAGAGCCATATGTTTTGCTTTTGCCAG
>DAOVNU010000202.1 GCA_030630065.1 bacterium
CATTATGCCTGGTTACATTGGCATGGAGGCAGGACAATCCTCAGTAGGCGATGATTTTGCCTGGTTTAGAAACCTTATTATCTGGAGTTTTGAGAATATCCTGCCTGATACCTCCTTTGGTAAAAATATTCCCGTTTCACAGATGAAAAAGCTAAAAGAGGAATTGAAAAATACCATTTATCAAGTTCTCAGCGAAAAAGGGAGAAATATTAAACCGGCTGAATCAGGCATTTTAGCCCTTGACTGGTTTAACGGACGAAGAACACCCTATGCCGACCAATCCCTGCGCGGCGCTTTAATCGGGATGAACCTTGGTTCTCTGCCTCCAACAATTTACAAAGCAATCGTTGAATCAACCGCTTTCGGGGCAAAAAGAATTGTGCAGCAATTTGCGGAGGAAAAGATTGCTCTTGACTCGGTCATTGCCTGCGGTGGACTTTCCAAAGTAGAGTATGTGATGCAAATCACCTCCGATATTTTGGGCTTACCGATAAATGTTAGTTCTTCTGAGCAAACCTGCGCTTTGGGAGCGGCAATCTTTGCTGCCGTTGCTTCCGGATATTATAAAAGCGTAGAGGAGGCGCAAAAAAAAATGTGTCCAAAATTCAGTAAAGTTTACATTCCAGACAATGCCAAAACCAAAATTTATAATAAACTTTATCAACAATATTTAGCCGCCGGTAAATCGTTAGAACCGATAATGAGAAAATTAGTAAAAATCTAAAAAGAGTATGTCCTGCCAAAATTTCGAAAAGATTAATCAGAAGATTAAGGAAGATTTTCTTAAACGAGTAAAGAAAGAACCGGAAATTTCAAAGAAGAGAATTGCTTTATCCTGGAGTAACTGGGGGTTTGGTCAGGAGAAATTGGAGGTAACGGCGAAGAGGTTGGCTGAGAACAAAATTGGGTTCATTGAACTCCATGGCAATATCTATGGGACAGGTTTAGGATATAAACCGAAATATACGGCTAAAATTTTGAACGACTACGGAATCAGAGTATCCGGAATCTGCGGAATGTTCAACCGCTACCGGGACCTCTCCAGCAACATCCCTGAGGTCAGAGGAAATGGTATTGATTATATTAGAAGGAATCTTGATTTAGGTTATGAACTGAAAGCAAAATATTTTTTGATTGTTCCTGCCGCAGTGGGAAGAGCAGAGAAGATAGACAACTTTGAATTTGATCGGTCTGCAGAAAGTCTGAGGATAGTGGCGCCCCTTTTTACAAAAGCAAGGATAAAAGGAGCAATTGAGCCTATCCGTTCAGCCGAGGTGAGTCTCTGCCATACCTTTGCCGAAGCCCTTAAAATTATTAAAGCGGTTAATCACCCAGGAATTCAACATATTAATGGAGACATTTACCATATGGGAACCGAAGAAAATTATTATGCAGAATCCATCGTAAATTATGGTAATCGCTTGGTCAATCTGCACTTTGCCGATACCAATCGTGGAGCCCTGGGAACGGGAATGCTAAATGTGGATACCATTATTCGGGCTCTCTATCTGATTGGCTATGCTGATGAAGAGCATTTCGTTACTTTTGAACCTCTGGGAGCCGGAGGAGATCCCTATCCTGCGATGTATGGCAGACCAAAAAAGGGGGAATTAGATAGATTGGTTTCTTCAAGCATTAAATATTTCCAA
>DAOVNU010000052.1 GCA_030630065.1 bacterium
AATACCTTACCGGGAAACCGGGTAGAATCAAGTCGAGCCGGAATCACTCCAATAACTTTCATTATAAATATTATCTTCTATTTTTAACCAAAAATCAAACCCCGGATCAAACCACCTGATAAATCAGGCAACTACATTTTTATTAATTTTCTTACTGCTTGTGCGGCTTTTTCGGTTTCATTTAATATTCTGGTAGGTTGGGAAAGGAATTTGTGAGCAATCTCGGAGAGGTCTGGTAATTGTTTTAAAGAAACAAGATGAATGTATCCTTTCTCGGAAAGATTTTTGAATGTTTCATCAAAAATCAAACGTCTCTTATTTTTTCTTTCTACTCTCATCACGATGGTTGTTGCCGGAGAACTTGCGCTCTCGGAACACATTGCAATGCTATCCTCGGTAGCAAAGACGATGGAGCATAATCCAAGCATTCCTCTGACAGGATTTTCTCCGGTCTCATTGGCAATAACGAGGAGTTTACATCCCGGGTAATCAGAGAGCATCTTTTTGCAGATTTTTTCTGCTCCAGGCAGGGTTCTTCTGCTGGTGGTTAAAAGAATATCACCGCTTACCCTTTTTGTAATTTTTTTTATCTCTCCCAAAAAGAGTTTTGCCCATTCTTCCGAGAGATGATGGTTTTGGTCATCTCCTCCTAAAAGAATACCTATTTTTACTTTGTTTTGACAATTTATTCTTTTATTTAGTTTTTCTCCTTCTTCTTTGAGAGATTTTGGATTAATTCTACTGGGAGCGCCAAGCGTGATGAAGAGATTTTTTGGTTTTTTAAAAAAGTGCATCCTTTGGTAATCATGCCCGGGGATGATGGCTAAATCAAAATATTTTGTCCCTAAGATAGGAGGGTTCATACAGACAACTTTCTTTGCCTGATGTATCCTTCCCCAGAGGAGATTTAACGGTGCCATTGTCGAGCCGGCCGAGATGATTAAGTCAGCGGAATGTCCAGATAATTCGCGGTAGGAATCCCGTGTCAGAATCAGTTTTAGGTAAGGTTTTGTCAGCCGCGGACTGAGCAAGGGATAGACTATCGCCGAGATTTTTGCTAAAAATTTATAACTGCCTTTTCTTCCGCCGGTCAGCCGATAGGTAGGACCTTTATATTCGGGTTCAACAATTTTTAATTCCGCACCGTTTATTCTTTCCGCTATCCCCAATGATTGATTTAGGTTTCCTCTAATCCCGTCGGAGAGAATCAGGATTTTCATACAACTATATTTAACCACAGATTAACGCAGATTTCCAATAGATAGATTGTAAAAAAAATGGTTCTATAGTATAATTTTGCAAAAAGGAGAACAGAAAATGCGTAGTGATTTAATGAAGAAAGGAATAGAAAGAACTCCCCATCGTTCATTACTGAAAGCGATGGGCTATACCGATGATGAGATTGCGAGACCGATTATTGGCATTGCTAACTCAGCCAATGAGATTGTTCCGGGGCACATTCACCTTAATGAAATTGCCAGGGCGGTAAAAGACGGGGTGCTCAGTGCCGGGGGAACTCCTGTAGAATTTTCCACTATTGGGGTTTGCGACGGTATTGCGATGGGTCATCCGGGAATGAAATATTCTCTTTGCAGTCGGGAATTGATTGCTGATTCCATTGAGATTATGGCTACCGCCCACCCTTTTGATGCCCTGGTTCTTATCCCCAATTGCGACAAGATTGTTCCCGGAATGTTGATGGCCGCTTTGCGGCTTAATATTCCGGCAATCCTCATTTCCGGAGGTCCAATGTTAGCCGGTTGTTTTCAGGGCAAAGCTCTTGACCTTATTTCCGTTTTTGAGGCGGTGGGTAGTTTTACTTCAGGAAAAATGACGGAAGAGAAATTAAAATTTCTTGAAGATAATGCCTGCCCGGGATACGGTTCCTGTTCAGGGATGTTTACCGCTAATTCTATGAACTGCCTTTCTGAGGCATTGGGCTTGGCTTTACCGGGTAATGGCACGATTCCGGCAGTGATGGCGGAAAGAAAAAGATTGGCTAAATATGCCGGAGTCAGGATTATGCATCTCTATCAGAGAAACGTTTGCCCCCGGGACATTACCGTTTTGGCTGCTTTCAAAAATGCCATCAGAGTAGAAATGGCTTTGGGTGCCTCTACCAATACTGTTTTGCATCTACCGGCGATTGCTAATGAAGCGAAAGTGCCGTTGGACCTGGAACTTTTCGATCAACTCAGTAAAAGCACTCCCAATCTCTGTCGGCTTTCTCCGGCAGGAACATCCCACCTGGAGGATTTACACCGTGCCGGGGGGATACCGGCGGTAATGTCAGAACTTGCCCGGGAGGATTTGCTCAATTTGAAGGTAATGACCGTAACCGGGAAAAGTGTGGGAGAGAATATTTCCAATTCTAAGGTGCTGGATAATGGAGTAATCAGACCAGTAGAAAAACCCTATTCTGCGGAAGGAGGACTGGCAATTTTAAAAGGGAATTTGGCTCCCGAAGGCGCGGTGGTAAAACAATCTGCCGTGGCACCGGAGATGTTAAAACATACCGGAGCTGCCCGGGTTTTTGAAAGTGAAGAGGAAGCAATGGCGGCCATTTTAAAGAAAAAGGTAAGAAAAGGAGAAGTGCTTGTTATTCGCTATGAGGGACCAAAAGGAGGGCCGGGAATGAGGGAGATGCTTTCTCCGACTGCTGCTATTGCAGGAATCGGTTTTGATAAAGAGGTGGCTCTTCTCACCGATGGCAGATTTTCCGGGGGCACGCGCGGAGCAGCCATCGGACATATTTCTCCGGAAGCGGCAGAAGGAGGACCTATTGCCATCGTCCATAATGGAGACCTCATTGAGATTGACATCCCCAAAAAAGAGTTGAATTTGAAGCTTACCCCGGAAGAGATAAAGAAACGTCTCTCTTTGTGGAAAGCACCGCAGCCAAAGGTTAAAGAGGGTTACCTTTACCGTTATAGCAAAAATGTTCTTTCCGCAAGCACTGGCGCTGTCCTGAAAGAATGACTATTCCTGAGTATCTGATTGATTTTAATCTTGCGCATCTTCCCCAACTCAAAACCGACGTTCTGGTAATTGGTGGTGGAGTTGCCGGACTCACCAGCGGGCTTGCCGCTTCCCGTTATGCAAAAGTTTTAATCGTTGCTAAAGGTGAACTTGATGAGAATGCTTCTTCCGATGCCCAGGGTGGGATTGCCGTTGCTTTGAGCAAAACGGATAGTTGGAAACTTCACCTTGAAGACACGCTTATCTGCGGAGACGGCTTGTCTGATAGAGATGCGGTAGAATTATTGGTGAGAGAGGGGCCCAGGCGAGTAGATGACCTGATTAAGAAAGGGGTAAACTTTGATCAGGTAAAAGGAGAAATTAATTTTACGAAAGAGGGCGCTCATTCAAGAAGGAGAATCATTCATGCCAGAGGAGATGCCACAGGTAAGGAGCTGGAGAGAGTTCTTTTAAAGGAAGCGAGAAAAAATCCCGCAATTCGTATTATTAAAAACTTGTTTTTCATTGACCTTCTTCATCAAAATAGCGAAATTTTTGGCATCTTGGTCTTTGACAAGGTTAAGAAAAAAATAGAAACCATTATTGCCAAAAAGGTGATTTTAGCAACCGGGGGAGCAGGTCAACTCTATCAGGAAACGACCAACCCTTCTGTTTCAACCGGGGATGGTTTAGCTGCCGCTTATCGTACCGGAGCAGTCCTATCTAACTTAGAATTTTTTCAGTTCCATCCTACCGCTCTTTATCTTGCCGGTACTCCCAGATTTCTCATTTCGGAATCGGTGAGAGGAGAAGGAGCAATTCTGGTCAATAAGAGGGGGAAACGGTTTATGCAAAATTATCATCAACTCGCCGAACTTGCTCCCCGGGATATTGTTAGCCGAGCCATTTTGAGTGAAATGAAGAAAACCAGGAGCAACTGCGTTTATCTGGATTTAACCTTTCTTAATAGAGAATTCGTTAAGAGACGGTTTCCTAACATCAGGAGGGTTTGTTCCGATTATGGTTTAGAGGTTACCAGGGACCTTATTCCGGTGCGTCCCGCGGCCCATTATTTTATGGGGGGAATCAAGACGGACTTAAATGGCAGGACGAATGTGAAAAATCTCTACGCTTGTGGGGAAACGGCGGAAACCGGTGTTCATGGTGCTAATCGGCTGGCAAGCAATTCCTTGTTGGAATGCCTTGTTTTTGGTTATCGGGCAGGAGTGAATGCCGGGAAAAGTATAGGAAAAAAGGATATCAAAGTCCCTCAAATTTCCTTTTCCGGTGACCGGGAGAAGAGAAAGCATTTTGACCTCCCCGATCTTAAAAGGTCATTGCGTGTTTTGATGTGGAGGAACGCGGGAATTGAGCGTGAGAAAACTGGGTTAGAAGAAGCGACCAAGAAAATTTGTTTCTGGCAGAAGTATGCTTTAAGAACGTTGTTTACCACGGTCAATGGCTGGGAAATACAGGGTATGTTGATTACCGCTCTGCTGATTGCTGAAAGTGCCTTAAAGCGGCAGGAGAGTAGAGGCGCTCATTTTCGGCTTGATTTCCCGGAGAAGAATGATCAAAAGTGGAGGAAAGATAGTATTGTTAGTAGATGACTGATAGAGAGGCGATGCCGAGGCAGGAGCCGAAAATTCGGGTCACGAATTTTAAGGAGGTTGCTCTCGGGTATAGTGAAGAACAGGCGGTTCGGGAGGCAAGTCGCTGTATTCAGTGTAAGAAACCACTCTGCATTGAAGGTTGCCCGGTAGAGATTGACATTCCAAAATTTATTAAAGAAATCAGGGATTCTAATTTTAGCCAGGCGATAACGACCTTGAAGGAAAAGAATAACCTTCCTGGTATCTGCGGACGGGTCTGTCCTCAGGAGGGTCAATGTGAGAAGACCTGTATTCTGGCAAAAAAGGGGGAACCGGTAGCCATTGGGAGGTTGGAGAGGTTTGCGGCCGACTGGGAGTTGAAGAACGATGAAGTCGTTGCGAGCCGAAGGCGAAGCAATCCGACAAAGTCGTTGCGAGAGCCGATAACATCGGCTCGTGGCAATCTCATGGAACAGCGAGTTGCCGTAGTTGGTTCGGGACCGGCTGGTTTAACCTGTGCAGCAGATTTAGCTAAATTGGGTTATGCGGTGACAATCTTCGAATCCCTTCATCTTCCGGGAGGGGTGCTTTCCTACGGTATTCCTGAATTTAGGTTACCCAAAAAAATAGTGAAAGAAGAGATTGCATCCATTAAGGATTTGGGGGTAAGAATCAAGACCGACGTTGTTCTCGGGAAAACCTTTACGATAAAGGAGCTTTTTTCGCAGGGGTTTGCAGCCATTTTTATCGGAACCGGAGCCGGCTTGCCGATGTTTTTGGGAATAGAGGGGGAATGGCTCAATCGGGTCTATTCTGCCAATGAGTTTTTGTTGAGAACAAATCTTATGAAATCATACCTCTTTCCCGAATATGAGACACCTCTTAACATTGGTAAGAATGTAGCGGTAATCGGAGGGGGTAATGTAGCGATGGACTCAGCCAGAGCGGCTTTGCGTCTTGGGGCAGCGGTGATAGTATTTTATCGCCGGAGTGAAAAGGAGATGCCGGCAAGAAGGGAAGAGTATGAAAATGCAAGGGAAGAAGGAATAGAATTCCATTTTTTGGTTGCCCCGGTTGAAATTTTAGGTGATGAGAAAAATTGGGTAAAGGGAATGAAAGTAATTAAGATGAAATTGGGTTCTTCTGATAGTTCGGGTAGAGCCCGACCCGTTCCGGTAAAGGGTTCGGAGTTTTATCTTCCTGTGGATACGGTAGTTATTGCCATCGGGCAAAGGCCTAACCCTTTGGTGCCACAAAGCAGTCCCGGGCTAAAAACCGGCAGAATTGGAAACATTATTGCCGATGAGGAGACGGGGGAAACCAATATAGAGGGTCTTTTTGCCGGTGGTGATATTGCCACTGGAGCCGCTACTGTGATTTCCGCGATGGGGGCCGGAAAAAGAGCGGCACGTGCAATTGATAGATATTGCCAGAAAGGAGAAAAAGAATGGCAGAAAAAAAGGTGAAGTTGGATAAAGAAAAATGTGTTGGCTGTGGAATCTGCGTGGATACCTGCGAGAAAGGTGTGTTG
>DAOVNU010000091.1 GCA_030630065.1 bacterium
ATATTCCGGGATAATTCTTTTGATATTTTTAACGGAGTTCTCCATTGCCTCCTCATAACTTATTTCTTCACTTACCACTCCCGGAACCAAAAGAACGGTATCTGCTCCCAAAAATTTCGCAGTTTTTAAGGACCGTCTCATCCCGGAGATTGCCTTTTCGATATCTTCCTCTTTATTACTGGAGAAAGGAAACTGCCAGTGGTTAGCATTCATAATGGAAGGAATTTCCATTCCCGTTTCTTCGGCGACCTTTTTTGCCTCTTCCAATTCCTCATCAATCTCTATCGTCATCGGCTCTACGCCATCAAATCCCGCCTCTTTTGCTAACTTGAATCTTTCCAAATAAGAACCCTCAGGCAAACTCCCGATACAAATGCCTTTTTTCATAATGCTCCTTTATTTATTCAAATTGAACCAAGAAATTTCTTGCTTCGGTAATATCCTTTACCGGATTCTCGCCTGCTTCTCTCTCAATCACAAAGAAACCCTGGTAATTAATATTTTTCAATGCCTCAAGATATTTTTCGAAATCCACATCCCCTTCTCCTAAGGGAACTTCCCCATTATTTCTCTTCCCATCCTTGGCATGGGTGTGAATAATGTAATCTCCCAATACTTTCACCCCTTCTATTGGGTCATAACCCTTCATTATCAAATTTGCCGGGTCATAGTTAACCTTGAGTGTCTCGTATTTGATGCCGGAAAGAAACTCGCTCATTAAAGTTGGCGGTTCAGGACCGGTTTCTGTCGCCAGAAAACAGTCAATTTTGTCTCCGTATTGTCCCAGGACCTCAAGAGCGTATTTCATTACCTTTCTTTCCTCGGCATCCTTGTCTTCGGGTATTTTTCCAATGTGAGTTTGCACAATGGAGCAACCAAGACCTCTTGTTACATCCATAATTGTTTTTGTTCTCGCAATACGCTCTTCCACATCACTTTTATCAGTAAATTCATGGCCGCCCAAATCCCCGCAGACCGCACTAATTACCAAACCATAACTCTCTACCAAATTCTTAAGGTCATCTATTCCCGTGCCTGAAAGTTTCTCAATCTCCAATTCATCCTTTACATCGGAGAGTTGGATTCCATTTAGCCCAATCTCCTTTGCCTTTGCCAAACTCTGCTTCACTCCTAATTTGAAAGAACCTAAAAACGCTCCGATTTTCATATTTTTATTACCTCCTTTTTTTTCATTGATTCGTTGGCAGCAAGAGTTACCTCTAAACTTTTTAGACCATCACTATAGTCGGACTTAATTTTTGCCGGGTCATTATTCTTTACCGCTTCAACAAAAATTTCATCCTGCAGAAGCGCAAAGTTATTAGATGGCAAAAACTCTTCCTTTTTATTCCCAGAGATAATTTTTAAGGAGGTAGTTGAACATTGAATCTGAAATCCTTTGGTGATTATCTCTAATGCCGATTGAAAACCGGATAAAAGCCAGTTGCAGGTCAGAGAGCCAAGCGCTCCACTATTAAAATGCATATTCACAATGCTGGCATCCTCAACATCATAATTCTCAAATTTGTTGATGCCGCTGAACCCTTGACCATAAAGAGAATCAACATCTCCGGCTAAATATCTCATCAAATCCAAAATATGAGTTGCCTGTTCCACAATCTGACCGCCGGATTTCTCTTTTTTTGAATACCAGCCCTTCCCTGCCCCAGGAACCTGCCCAAAGTAGCGTCCCAGAACCAGAGCAATTCTTTTATCCTGTAAAAAATCCTTTGCTTTTTCCACAATATCCATATAGCGGAGAACATAGCCCACCGATGTAATCAGGTTTTTCTCCTTTACTATTCTTTCTACCTCTTTCGCATTCTCTAAAGAAAGATTAACCGGTTTTTCGATGAAAAAAGGTATACCCTTTTTTACAACGTCAATCTCAATATCCCCGTGAGCAAAGGGAGGAAGACAGATAAAGACCGCATCCAATTTTTCCTGCTCCAGCATCTCTTTGTAGTCCGTATAAGAGGTTGCCTGGTATTTTTTTGCCGACTCCTCCGCCTTTTCTTTCACCACATCGCAAAGCGCAACAACTCTTGCTTCTCCTATCTGGGAAAGCCGCTCAAGATGAGAGCCGGCAATACCCCCTACTCCAATAAACCCTATTTTTATCGCCATTCTTTCTCCTTATTATTATCTTTATTACTATCTTTTCCCCCAAGGCAAGGAAGTTTCCTGAAGAGTGCCTTCATGACGACGAAGTGGGCACGGTATCCCGTAGGGATGAGCGAGGAGGAATGAGAGTGAAGATTTCCTCGCTGGGGAAATCGAGCGTGCCGATAAAGGAAACTTCCTTGCCCCCTTAATATATCATACTAAATTGAAAAGTCAAAAAGGTTATGCTATACTTTCACTATTATGTTAATTATCGGAGAAAGGATTAATGCGACACGGAAGCCAATCGGTCTTGCCATTGAGAAAAAGGACGGCGACTTTATTCAGCGAGAAGCAGAAAAACAGGTAGCCGCCGGAACCAACTACCTTGACCTTAACGCCGGTTTACATAGCGAAAAAGAGAAGGATGACCTTCTCTGGCTGATTGAGAACGTGCAAAAGGTAACAGAAGTCCCTCTTTGCCTTGACTCAGCCAATCCAATGGCATTACAGGAGGGCTTGAAAAATTGTAAAAAAAGACCGATGATTAATTCCATTAATGGCGAGGAAAAAAAGATAGAGGCATTTTTATCTCTCCTGGAAAATTATCAGGGAGAGATTATTGCCCTGACGATGGACGATAAAGGTATTCCTGAAACTGTTGAACAACGTCTAAGAATTACCGAAAAACTCGTAAAAATTCTCAATGAAAAGGGAATTAAAAATGAACAAATCTACATTGACCCTTTGGTACAGCCATTATCTGTCAATCAAAAATTTGGTCTACAATTTTTAGAGGCGGTCAAACAGATTAAAGCAACTTTTCCTAAAATCAAAACAACCTGTGGACTCTCCAATATTTCCTTCGGTCTTCCCCAAAGAAAAGCCATTAACCAGGCATTTATCATTTTAGCCATTGAGGCAGGACTTGACTCCGCTATTTTGGACCCATTGGATAAGGAATTAATCTCCTCTGTCTATACTGGTGAAGCTCTCCTTAACCAGGACGAATATTGTCTAAAATACATCAAAGCATTCAGGGAAGGGAAGATATAGTTTCGGGGCGTAGCGCAGTCCGGCTTAGCGCGTCTGAATGGGGTTCAGAAGGTCGCTGGTTCGAATCCAGTCGCCCCGACTTTTTTATCAAGAAATGGAAAGAAATTATGTCCTGGGGCTTGACTTTGGGACCGATAATGTCCGGGCATTGATTGTTGACCCGGAGAATGGTGAAGAGATTGAAACGGCAATAGAGGATTATCCGCGCTGGAAAGAAGGCCTTTACTGCAACCCCAAAATAGACCAGTTCCGCCAGCACCCTTCCGATTATCTTGAAGCAATGACCAGAGTTGTAAAAAAGATTTTAAAAAACGCTTCTAAAAAGAAAAAATCAAACATTAGCAAGAGCATAATTGGGATAGGAATTGATACAACCGGAAGCACCATAGCAGCAGTTGATAAGAAAGGTGTTCCTTTGGCTCTTTCGCCAGAATTTAAAGAAAATCCTGAGGGGATGTTTATCATCTGGAAAGACCATACGGCTAAAGAGGAAGCAACCCTCATTAATAAAAAGGCCAAATCCTGGAAGATAGATTATACTCGCTATTGTGGTAGGATTTACTCCTCGGAATGGTTCTTCTCCAAAATCCTTCATACATTAAAGACAGACAAAAATGTGAGAAAATCTGTCTATAGTTGGGTGGAGCATTGTGACTGGCTCACAAATCTTTTGGTTGGTAATACCAATCCCGAAAGGATGATACGCAGTAGATGTGCGGCAGGCCACAAGGCAATGTGGAACAAGAACTGGAATGGTTTACCGTCGCAGGAGTTCTTAAATTATGTGAGCCCACTTTTAAAGAACCTCCGGGCTCATCTCTATCAAAAAACCTATACCTCGGATAGAAAAGCGGGAAATTTAACTGGAGAGTGGGCTGATAAATTGGGACTCGGTACATCGGTCTCGGTTGCCGTTGGCGCCTTTGATGCTCACATCGGAGCGGTGGGAGCCGGCATCAAACCTAAGATGCTTTGCAAAATTATCGGCACTTCCAGTTGTGATATGGTAATTGCTCCTTATAAACAGATTGGAAAGAAGACATTGAAAGGTATCTGCGGTCAGGTAGAC